>JALOMF010000119.1 GCA_025455635.1 Saprospiraceae bacterium
ATATTTTTCAACTATAAATTCTACTATCATGGGCAAAAAAACCGCTTCCGCAGAAGCAACTGCCACCATTTCTACCGTTCAGGTTTCGCTCGAATTCAAGTACAACAACGAGAAGAAATTTGAGCCTACCCTGTCTAAAATACTGCAATGCAGTATCGCCAACCCGTACAAAGAAGCTCCCAAAGAGATTCTCGACACTTGCAAGCTGGCCCGTGACGAGTACGTGACTGCCCGCACCAACCGGGACGCCAACCCAAGCCCCGCCAACACGCAGTTCATGGAAGCTGCCAATGTGCGTGCTGGAAACGCCTTTGAAGTCTTGGCCAAATGGGTGCAGGACAACTGCGACAACGACGTGGCCATCGCCCTTTCTTTCGGCTTCAAGGTGGTGAAGACCGCCCGCCATGCCGCCACGCTTCTCGACACCCCCACCGACGTGAAATGGTCTTATGACATGCCCGGCACTATTGTTTTCAAGTGCAAGTCCTTTGGCCGTGGCGTCCGCTACATCGTGGAGTGCTCGACCGACAACGGCCTCACATGGACGGTCTGCGGCATCAGTTCCAAGAGCTACCGCATTGTGGCCAGCGGCCTGGTGCGTGGCAAGGAGTACATGTTCCGGCTCTACGGCCTCAACGACGCTGGCAACGGCAAGCCTTGGACATCGGCGGGCATCCTAGCAGCCGTGTAGCGATTAGGGATTTTATACTTAACCATAATTGTAGGAAGGGCAGCCCGTTCAGCGGGTTGCCCTTTTTTCGTGGCGTAGGCAGGGCCACCAATCGCCTTCCCTCACCCCTTCCCCAAGTCCACCTCCCGCACCATCATCAAAAACGAGGCGGCAAACCCGTTCACCGAGCGGAAATCGAGGCGCTTGGCATCGAGGCTAAGGCGGGGGTATTCCGCCTCGTACTGGTTCACGATGCTTCGCAGTGCCTGCTTGATGGCCTTCTCGTCGAGCAGCCCGGCGGGGGCCAGCGGCTGGAAGCCGAGGCTGAGGAAGTAGTCGGATTCCAAGACCTGCATCAGCAGGTGGAAGAGGTCACGGTCGGGCGGCGGCATGGCATAGCTGAATAGCGCCCGCCCGACGATGAAGCCCGGTATGGCCTTGGCGATGCGCTCGTGGCCGTGGTCGGCGTACCAGCGCATATTGGGCAGTTCTTGGTCAATGAGCAGTGCCAATTTTTGGTGGTCAATGCTCGGCGTGATGCCGAAAGTGGTGCTCACTTCGTAAAGTTCCCGTGCCATCTTCTCGGTGGGTCGGTCGAGCAGTTGCTGGAACTCTTGGCGCAGGGCGAGGTTCTTTTGGGCGGCGTTGCGGCCATCCTGTGCGAAGGCCGTCCGGTCAATGCGCTCCAGCGTTTCCATCATGAAGCCTTCGGGCTTGGTCAGGTAGTCGAGGCGGTAGCAGAGGTCGAGCAGCAGGTAGGTATAGGCCACGGGGTACTGCTCGGCGGGTAGGCTACCGCTGTCCATCTCCTCGAACACGTCCCTGATTTCCTGCTGGATATAGGCGATTTTGGTGGCCTTCTCCTCGGCGGGCAACTCCCGTCGGACGTTGAAATCGGTGATTTCGAGCGCCTCGTATTCGTCCACGAGCAGGTCGTCGTGCTTGTCGGCGATGGTGGCCAGCTCCTTGAGGGCGGCGTAGAGCTTGTAGGGCGAGCCGTCGTTGAGGTGCGAGTCGAAGGTGATGGCGATTTCGTCGTCGGGCGTGAGTGCGAAGCGGCTGTACTTCAGCTCGAAATTGGCGTCGAGCAGCCGCCGCATGAAGCAGGCTTGCAGGGCTTTTGCCTTCGCAATGCGGGCCTCTGCGTAAAACTTCTGGGCATTGGCATAGCCCGTCACCTTCTTGGAGCCTTGGTACAGCTCAAAGCGCAGCTCGCCCCGCTCCTCCCAGGCCCGCAGGTTCTGCTGCTCCTCGTCCAGCAGGTAGTCGAAGAAAGAGACGTAGGCCGCCAAGTGGTTTTCCTTGTGAAAATCACGCAGGGCAGCGTCCATCGCCCCCTCCCGTGCCGCCGAGCGGTTGGCATCGGTGTAGCGCCCGAAGCGGATGGCGGGGGTGGGGGAGGGTTTTGAGCCGAAGATGCGTCCGAAGAGTTTCATGATGAAATACGAAATTGATGAACAAGGCTAAACAGGTAGATTCGCAAACAAGGTGCGAGATTAGGATTAATGTTTGGAATCTTTGATGGAAAAATGGCAAAAATTCCGAAACTGTATCAAGGTTTGTTAAAAATGAAAAAAAACTTGAAATTGTTTTGTTTACATCGTTGTTGTTCACTATTTTCGTTTTTGTGTTTTAGTCTTAAAGTATTTGCTTACCCATAAACCTTGTAGTCATGAGTGCAGGCGTTTACTACGTTTCTGTTAAAAACTCAGGTCAACAATCACCTGTCAAAATCCGATTCATTAAGTTATGAGAAATCTAATTTTTCTATCATTAGCCATTATGTCACTATTGTCAGTAATTAGTTGTAAAAAAGACCCGCCTGAAGCAATGTTGCCAGAGGATGTTGAATTTGGTGAATCTGTCGTTTACCTGAATGGTGAAGAGGTGGATTATGTTCCTGCATTCAACCATGACACAATAAATTACTTGCTCAATTTCGGATTTATTCAATCAAAGAACCAAGGACAATTGGTAAATTCTTTTTCCTTTGACTGGCTACCTTTGCTTGAAGGCGAATATGAACTTATTACTGAGCGTATCCCACGAATAAACGCTTTAACATTTTTCAGCCAAACTTTAAGTGAAGACCTTGATGGTTATGAATATAAACTTATGGATGCTAACGAAGGGTTCTTTGTTATTGAGCACTTGGATACCATCAACATGGAAGTAAAGGGTCGTTTCAAAGCCAAGTTTTGTAGAACTAAAAAGAACGGGGCGGATGGAGACCTTCCAAAGAATATAGTTGTTCAAGGTTTTTTTTATGAGAATTACGTTTTTAGATAATAACGTTTTTCCCCCTGCTAATTTTATAAATGAGGTGATGTCTGCGCTTGTATTTAATAACAAGATGGACATCACCTCTTTTTTTATAACAAATGGCCTTTTGATTTCATGAAGCATTGGCCGGTAATCATGTAATGCGCCACGGCAATCTTTAATCAATAAAATCCTCCCCTACTTCCTTCCAAAGTCCGCAGGTATCTCCCCCCACGCCTCCGTTTCCCATTTCAGGATGGGGTTTTTGTAGGTATGGGTCTTGAGCCACTGCTCGGCCCTAGCAATGATTTGGTGGAGGTTCTCCGTCTTGGCATTGCGGATGAGCTTGGTCTTGCAGGCCCTCAGTTTCACCCAGCCAATGGCCGTGCGGCTGTCGGTGTAGATGGGCGTGTCCTTGCCCTCTTTGTGGAACATGGCTAGCGCATGCACGATGGCGAGGAACTCGCCGATATTGTTCGTGCCGAGCGGGTGTTTTTGGTGAAACAGGGGGGTCTTGGTGCGGGTGTCCACGCCTTGGTACTCCATCACGCCGGGGTTGCCGGAGCAGGCGGCGTCCACGCTGATGCTATCCCAATTGATTGCGGATTGCGGATTGCGGATTGCGGAACTTGTCCCGACATCTCGGGATTTGGGGGCGGTGCTTTGGCCCGGTTTACTAGGTGTCTTGAACTGGATGTGCTCCGCAAAATTGCCGCCGTAGGCAATGTCCGCTTCTTCCCGGCTGCCAAAGCTCTTGTACTTGGCATTGGGGTAGTTCTTGATTTGTTGCTGGCACTTGTCCCAGTTATCGTAGATGCCGGGGTTGTGGCCTTGCCATACGACGTAGAATTTCTTTTTAGTCATAAGTCATTTTGGTCAATGGTCATTTTAATCATTGGTCATTATGGTCATTGGTCATTTTGGTCATTGTAGTTATTGGGATAATGACTGATGACCAATGACGAATGACACGAAGTAAATGACCTTATAGAAAATCAATTTGCACCATATCGTCCAGCTTCAGCCCCAGCAGGCTACTGGCCTTGCCCATGCACACAGCGATTTCTAGGAGGCCTGCGGCGTTGAAGAGGCAGAGCGGCTCGCCCACGGTTACGTCGGTGTAATGGCGGCTGAGGGTGGTGATGGGGTCATTGCGCTTGAAGAACAGGGCAAACTTGCGCCCGTTCCGCACTTTCTCGAAAAGCGCTTGGGTGATATTGATGGTCACGTTCTCGTAGTGGTCCACGTAGATGACCGAGCCACGGATTTGCGAGTGGGTCGTGACGGGTTGCAAGGCGATGCGCTGCACTACTTCCCCGGCGGGCAGCCCGACTTCGTAGAGGGGCTTGGCGCTGGCGAGGTGTGCCACGGCGGTTGCTATGGTAGTTTGCGCAGAAAAAGGGCTTTCCCCCACAGGGTCGAGGCGCCAAGCTTCGGGCATGTCGGGGAAAATCAGGGAGAAAATGCCATTATCGGGGCCGATGAAGAACTGGTTGGCGAACTCCAGGCAAATGAGCGAGCGGCCCTCGGCGCTGTTGTTCACCGTGACAATGTGGATGGTGCCGTCGGGGAAGCTGGGGTACGTGTTTTTCAGCACAAATGCCCCTTGCACGATGTCGAAGTGGTTGACATTGTGCGAGATGTCAACGATTTGAAGGCCGGGGTTGTGCCGCAGGAGCGTCCCTTTCAGGAGGGCGACGTAGTAATCGTCGTGCCCGAAGTCGGTGGTCAAGGTAACTGTCTGCATGGCTGGTGAATAGCGTTCATGGCTCGAAACTTTTTTGCCACTAGCTGGGTTTTATCGCTTGAAAAAATAAGCTTGGATTTTTGCCAAAATCCTATTTTTACGGACAAAAGTAGCCGAATTTCCAACCGCTTGAGTAGTTGGGAAATTCATTTCCCAACAAAATTTTCAATCTGGACGGGAAATGAATTTCCCGACTACATTGCACAGCCGGGAAATGAATTTCCCGGCTACATGACCACTAACCTGTCGGGAAATGAATTTCCCGACTACAAACCTCAGCATTTGAGCGAAATCATCCTGACCATCGAAGATGTGGACCCCGTAGAACTCTACGGCGAGAACGACATCAAACTCAACCTGCTCCGCAAAGCATTCCCCGACATCAGCATCACCGCCAGGGGAAACAACCTCAAACTCACCGGAGAAAAAAAACTGACCCAATCCGCCAAAGGCAAGTTCGAGCAAATGGTTCGCCTGTTGCGGGAGCGCAAAACACTGCCGCTCCACACCGTCGAAGAACTGATGCTGGAAGGGGCCGCCCCGTTCCAGCCCCACCTCCACGACACGGCGGGCGGTGTGCTCGTGCATGGCACCGAGGGCCGGGTCATCCGGGTGAAGACCCTCAACCAGCGCAAGCTCGTGGAGGCCAGTGAACGCAACGACGTGGTGTTCGCCGTAGGCCCTGCGGGCACGGGCAAGACCTACACCGCCGTGGCATTGGCCGTGCGGGCTTTGAAAAACAGGTTGGTCAAAAAAATCATACTCACCCGCCCGGCTGTGGAAGCTGGCGAGAGCCTTGGCTACTTGCCCGGCGACCTCAAGGAGAAGATTGACCCCTATCTGCGCCCCCTTTACGACGCCCTCGACGACATGATTCCCGCCGACAAGCTCAAGTTTTTCATGGAAACGAGGGTCATCGAGATTGCGCCGCTGGCCTATATGCGGGGCCGGACGCTTGACAATGCGTTCATCATCCTCGACGAGGCGCAGAACACCTCTTCGCTCCAGATAAAAATGTTCCTGACCCGCCTAGGCCCCACTGCCAAGGCCATCATCACGGGCGACCTCACGCAGATTGACCTGCCCCGCAACACCAAGTCGGGCCTCAGCAAAGCCATTGACATCCTGCGGGACATCGAGGGCATCACCGTCATCCGCCTCAGCGTGGACGATGTGGTGCGCCACCGACTCGTGAAGGAGGTCATCAAAGCCTTCGAGCGGGACAGCGAACGGCAGCGGGAATACTGGGAAGAGGATTCGCAAGGTAGGCTGCCCTACCGCAACAACCGGAACCGCAAGGCAGAAGAGGAGGAGTAGAAAATTTTATGAGTTTTACTCCTTGCGAAGGACAATAACGATGGGAGAGATAGCTTCCCCAAAGTGCAGAAATACTAATTCAAAACCTCAAGGTGCAGCGCACCGCAATATTTGTAGTGCCTCAACAATCGGGGCTTCAAGGTGCAGCGCACCGTAATATTACGGTGCGCTGCACCTTGAAGCCCCGATTCATCGATATGCTACAAAGATTTCGCCGCTCCCGCTTTGCGGGACAGGTCATGCGGCTATGATTTGCAATGTCTGGGATTGAAAAGTGTTAGTATTCTTCGTTGCCAAAGGCGCAAATAAAAAACGCTGAATCGCCGTGGAACAGCGAGGTTTTATCCTCGGTGTGCCTACGTGACTCAGCGTTTTTTTATGTGTTTTGCCGAAGGCAAAAAACTAGCAGAACCGCTCGTAAGCCATTTGCAGGTTATCGGCGATGACCTGTGCGCTGCGGCCCTCGATGTGGTGGCGCTCTAGGAAATGCACCAAACGGCCATCTTTAAACAGCGCAATCGCTGGGGAAGATGGCGGGTAGGGCAGCATGTACTCCCGTGCTTTGTTCACCGCATCCTTGTCCACGCCAGCGAACACGGTCACGAGTTTCTCAGGGCGCTTCTCGCCACTCAGTGAGTAGCGCACTCCAGGGCGGGCGTTGGCGGCGGCACAGCCGCAAACGGAATTGACGACCACCAAGGTCGTGCCTTCCTGCGCTTCAAGCACGTTCTCCACGGCATCGGCAGAGGTCAGACTCTCGAAGCCTATATTGTTCAGTTCAGCAGCCATCGGCGCTGTGAGTTCTATTGGATACATAGTTTTTTAAGTAAAAATTTAAAGTTTAAAAGTTCAAAGCGATGCCCAGCGGCACTTCACTTGGACAGGAAACACACCGAGCCATATTTTGGTTGAACCGCCAAGACCAATTGCCCAACCTGTCATCCGTCCACCGTCCACCGTCAGCCGTTCACCGTCATCCGCTTACCCGTTCTGCTTCGCAAACTCCCGCATCACGTCCACGAGTACCTGCACGCCTTCCTTCGGCATGGCGTTGTAGATGCTGGCCCGGTAGCCGCCCACGGAGCGGTGGCCCTTGATATTGTCCACGCCCGCAGCTTTGACCATTTTTTGGAACTCTTCGTCCAGTTCAGGCTTGGTGGGCAGGAAGCACACGTTCATCAGCGAGCGGTCTTCCTTGGCAGCCGTGCCCGTGAACAGCGGGTTGGCGTCAATTTCGTCGTAGAGGATGGCCGCTTTTTCCTCGTTCATTTTCTGGATGCCCGTCAGGCCGCCATTTGCCTTGAGCCAGCGCAGCGTGAGCATCATGACGTAAATCGGGAGTACGGGCGGCGTGTTGTACATGGAGTCGTTGTCGGCGTGGTTGCGGTAGTCGAACATGCTGGGCAGCTTGCGGCCACTGCGACCGATGAGGTCTTTGCGCACGATGACGAGCGTGACGCCAGCCGGGCCGATGTTCTTCTGCGCCCCGGCGTAGATGAGGCCGAACTGCTCGATGTCGAACGGGCGGCTGAACATGTCGCTGGACATGTCGCAGACGATGGGCACTGGCGACTGCGGGAACTCGTGCAGTTGGGTGCCGAAGATGGTGTTGTTGCTGGTCAGGTGCAGGTAGGCCGCATCCGACGGTATTTCGTAGCCCTTCGGAATGAAGGAATAATTGCTGTCCTTGCTGCTGGCCAATACCTCCACGTTGCCGAAGAGCTTGGCTTCCTTGATGGCCTTGTTGGCCCAGGTGCCAGTGTCCACGTAGGCTGCTTTTTCGCCATCGGCGAGCAGGTTCATGGGGGCCATGGCAAACTGCGAACTAGCACCGCCGCCAAGGAAGAGCACGGCGTAGCGGTCGTCAATGCCACCGATTTCACGCACGAGCTGCTCGGCTTCTGCTGCCACGGCGATGAAGTCCTTGCCACGGTGCGATACCTCAAGGATGGAGAGGCTGCTGCCGTTGAAGTCAAGGACGTTTTTGGCGGCTTCCTCAATCACGCTTTGCGGGAGGATGCCTGGGCCTGGGCTGAAATTGTACTTTTTCATGTCGTGTGAGACTGATTCGGGTTGTGCGGCACGTTCGGGCTGTGGTTAGGTCTTTCCAGCTTGACTGTGCCGCTGTTGTTTTATGAGCGGCAAAGATAATTGGCTTCAGGCTATTTGAACGGTGAGAAACAGCACTACGGATTAAAATAAGGCTTTCTTTGGCAAATTATTTTTGGTGGGCAAAACGTTGGCATGGATTCCGGGAAATAAAAAAGGCTTTCCGGGGGACTAGCCCGAAAAGCCTTTTTGCGAATCAGATTTCAATCAGTCAAAATCCCGCTTGCTGCCGAACCTGTACCCAATGCCCACCCTGACAAATGCCAGGGTTTTGTTCCAGTTTGGCACATCGTAGTCGTCGCCTGATACGTTGATGTTGTCAAACTGCAAGATTGTGCGGCCCAGCCCAGTGCCGATGTCAAAGACGAAACCGCTTTTTGAAACCACTTTGTAGCCAAGCCCAAAGCCAAGCCCGACCCTGCTCCTGTTGAAGTCAACTGTTTCGTTCACAGAAGTATCAATCGTTACATCCGCTTTAAAGCTACGGCTCACAAAACGGACGAATCCATCAACGTAGAAGCCATCTGCTTTTTGTCTTGGGCTAAAATAGTATTTGCCAATTAAGTTGATGGGTACTGCCTGATAGTCATCAATCCCTAGTTTTTCCAATACCGTTCCAGTGTTGTACCCACCGTTGACTTCTATGCTGAAGTTTTCCTTGACGGCAAAGTCGGCACCAACGTTAAAGCTCCCCCAAAGCAACCGACCCGGGCTTGCTGTTACATCTACTTGCGCAGACAAGTTTGAGGTTATAGCTCCGAAGTTTAGCAACAAAAACAATCCTAAAAAACGACTGGTATTCATAAGCTAAGATTTTAGTGGTGTATGAAATATGGTACTGAATTACGCCTGCCAAAACGATAATTCATGGGCCAAATTACTGGGGTCACTGCGCTTTGTAAACCGGGGAATACTCCTTTAACAAAGATTTCAGAATTAATGTTAGCAAATGCTTTTGGCAAAATGCCTTCAAAGCTTCGCCTTCACGGGCCAGCGCAGCCCCTTGTGCTTGTGCAGCACGGCCTTCACCGAGCCTACCGACAGCGGCGACTCGATGATGAGCGGCAGGCGGTTGGCGTCGTCCGTGACCCAGACGTTGATGGTGGCCCCTTCGGGGAAAACACGGCCCGGAATCACCTCTGGCGAGAAGCGCTGCGTATTGTACTTGCCCAGGTCCCGGATGTTTTTATTGGCTTCCCGGCCATTGTAGCGCACCTTGAGCGGCCACATCTCCTTGTCCATGAAAATCTTGATGGGAAACGCCTCGCCGACCTTCATTTTCGAGTAGTCCACGTTGCGGGCGTGGTAGAGGATGCTCACGATGTCGTGCATGCAAGGCTCAATCTTGAAATCCTTCCGCTCCCTGATGTCTGTGATGGACTTGCCCCGGTCGTTGTGTACTTTTTGGCGGCTCTGGTCGTAGGTGAGGTAGTCGTAGAGGCGGTACTTGCCTTCCTCTATCTGCCGGATGCCCATGATGGGCAGGCCCGTTTCCTTTTGCACCCAAGTGTCGTAATAGTCCCGCACCCGGAAGAACCAGTCATAACTGTCGTAGGTAGTACCAACGACCTTGAAGTGCCACTGGTCGTCCTCGTCAATCACTTTGAAGGTCATTTCG
>JALOMF010000120.1 GCA_025455635.1 Saprospiraceae bacterium
GGCCTCGAAGGCGAACTTGAGCCAATGGTGGTCATCCACATAAATAAAGGCCATTCCAGCATCGTATTTTACCGAATGCACAGGCGTGGTCTTGAAGGAAAACGTGAACGGTTTGGTATTGTCAACCGTGCGCAGGAGCAGTGGGGCATTGGCCTTGTCGTAGGGCGGCTGGCCGGGTTCGGTGAAAAAATCGGTCTCTGCCCCAGCGGTCAGTTCGATTTTTCCGGTGGCATCCACGGTCATTTGCTCCTGTGCTCCATTCAGGCTTTCAGTGAAGTCCCATGCGATTTTTTCGGCGGGAACAGCTTCGGTTTTTGCTTGCGGCAATTGGGTTTCAACTGGCTCAGTTGGCCCAGAATTGCAGGCCATGACCATGAGGCAAGGAAGTAGGATTGACTTGTGCATGAGTTTCGTTTTTTACAATTTTATGAATCCCATTCTGGATGCTGTTTGAGGACATTCAAATATTCAGCTTTTGCTTTCAGCAACCGTTGCGCTGAGGATGATAGCAAGTCTTCAAACTCGGCAGTATTCATTTTGTACTGACCGTTTTCTGTATTCAAAACAACTGCGTCATTTGCCTTTTCAAGCTGGTTTACATAATCCTTCAAAGGGATTGAAATGATTGCACCATAAGCATTGACATGGATACCATCATTGGTACTAAACAGGCATAAAAAAGGCGTTTGTTCTACTGATTTCACCCGAAATTCCATGTAGTACTCATTATCGTCAGCCGAAGCCCCAAACGTAATATGCACAAATTATTTCTTCAATTTCCTTTTAAATAGCATATTCAACCGAGTTAATCTTTTTTCAAAAACTCCTCCGTGAAATGCGCCCGCTGCTTCGGCTGCTCGAATTTCGCAGTATTGTACTGCTGGGTGCCACCCCGTGGGATGGAGAGGGAAGTCCACGCCGAGTCCTTCACCATTTTGCCGATGAACACGATTTGCCCGACGTGGTAGGGGTAGTGCGCCAGTTGCCGATTGATGGCCTCCACGATGCTGTGGCCTTGGTTACGGATATAAATAATGGTGTTGATATTCTCCTCATTGACGGAATCGAGGGCCTGAAAAAGGCAGGCCCAGCCTTCGTTCCACAGGCCGAGCATGGCCTCCCGTGTTTGGAGGTCGTTCTCGAACTCGGCTTCCCGCTGCCGCCATTCCTTTTCGCCGTCGGAGGTGAGGAAGTCGGTCCAGCGGCTCATCATATTGCCCCAGAGGTGCTTGACGATGGTGGCGATGCTGTTGCTCTCGGCATTGGCTTGCCAGAAGAGCTGCTCGTCGGTGAGTTGGTCGAAGGTTCTCTCGCCGAGCATCTTGTAGTACTCGAACTGCTTGTGGGCGCTGGTGAGGTAGTCGTTGAGCATGATTACGATTTTGGATTTTGGATTTACGATTTACGATTGGGCAACTACCTGACATTCAACTAGTTGCGATGAAGTTATAATCTAACCTAATTTCACCCACCTACTCGTTCAGGTTATTTTCGATTTCTGCTGCCTTGTTTGCGAAGCACCAAAAAGCCAATCAAGAGTGCAAGGGTCAAGCCCAAAAGTAGGTAGGTTTCGGTGTCGAAAAAATTGGCATTTTCCATGAAAACGAGATTTTACTAGGTCATAAATCGGAAGCAATATTAGCAGAATGCGAGGAATTGGCGCAGCCAAAAATAACTTACAAAAACTCCGTTCTGTCAGCCCGCTGCCAAACTGGTTTCACAACAATTTTTCGTGGTGGAAAAGCAGGATTCTTCCCTATGTTTGCCCCAAGGCAAAACTGGTGCAATCGCATTTCACCAGTAATTCCTAACCAACCACAGTATTGCATGGCTAAACATTTACGAATCAAATTTTCCATCCTTCTCCTTTTCGTTTCCTGCGCCGTTTTTGCGCAACGCAACATCAGCGGCACGGTGACGGACGTCGCCACGGGCGAACCCATGTACGGCGTGAGCGTGGTGCTGAAAAGCGACCCAGCAATTGGCACTACCACCGAGTTGGACGGCAGTTACAGCTTGTCCGTTCCGACGGGCGATGCCGTGCTGCTGTTCGATTTTTTGGGCTATAAAACTAGGGAAGTGCTCGTCGGCGCCTCATTTGACAAGGTGAACACAGCCTTGGAACAGGACGCACAGCAGCTCGACGAGGTAGTGGTGACGGCCCTCGGCATCAAGCGCCAGAAGCGGGAACTGGGCTACTCCACCGAGCGCTTCGACGGGGACGAGGTACTGCTCTCCAACGCCCCCAACGTGGTCAGTTCCCTCAGTGGGCGCTCCGCTGGGGTGCAGGTGGCTACGCCAAACGGCGTGGACGGCGGCACGACCCGCATCACCATCCGGGGCAACAACAGCATCAGCGCCAACAACCAGCCGCTCATCGTGGTGGATGGCGTGCCGCTCGAAAACGAACCCGGCCAGACCGACGTCGGGCGGGGCAGGGACTGGGGTTCGGCCATCAACAACATCAACCCGAACGACATCGAGAGCGTGGACATCCTGAAAGGCCCAACAGCGGCGGCGCTTTACGGCTCACGGGGCGGCAACGGCGTGGTGCTCATCACCACCAAACGGGGCAGCCAGCAGAAGGGCATCGGCGTCAATTACAACGTGATGCACAAGGTCATCCAGCCGTTTTACTACCGGGACGTGCAGAATATTTTCGGGGCGGGCGGCCCCATCAGCCTCAACGAACCGACGCTGCCGACCGACGCCGAGGGCAATTTTATTTACCCCGTGGAAACCCATGCGGTGAACGGGCCTTACGGCAAAAGCACCTACGAACAGTTTGGCTTCTACTCCACCGGCGTGTCGTGGGGGCCGAGGATGGAGGGCCAGCAGGTGCGCTGGTGGGACGGCGAGGTGCGCTCTTTCGACCCACAGCCCGACAACCTCAAGCTGTTTTTTGACAATGGAAAAACCACGTCGCACAACCTGTCCTTCTCTGGCGGCAGCAAGGCGGGCACGGTCAGGGTGTCGTTCAACCGCACCGACCACGAAGCCATCATCCCGAACAGCGAGTACGACCAGACCTCGGTGAACCTCGGTTCCCGCCTGAATATTTCGCAGAAACTCCACGCCGACGTGGCCGTGACCTACATCAATTTCAACCGACTGAACACCCCCTCGCTCGGCGACGACAACGACGCTTCCTTCGGAAAAGGCATCCTCTACTCGTGGCCCCGCAGCTACAAGGGCCTCGAAAAGGACATCAACATCCTGCCGGACGGCACCCGCAACGACTACGGCGGGCAGTACCCCTTCACGTTTGCCCCAAGGGATTTGTGGTGGAACACCTACAACAACAACACTTGGCTGCGCCGCAACAAGGTCATCGGGGCGCTGGCGCTGACCTACGACGTGACCGACTGGCTCAATATCACCGGGCGGCTCGGCACCGATTTCACGGTGAACCAGTTCGAAACCCGCAAGCAGCCCGCCGACCGCCTTGGCCTGCTCGACGGCTTCTATTCCAATGAACTGGGCAAGGACAATGTGCAGAACAACGAATTGCTCATCAGCGCCTCGAAGGAACAGCTTTTTGGCTCAAAATTCGGCGCTCGGCTATCGGTGGGTGGTACGCAGTGGAGCAGGAATGCTTACGGCTTGAAGGCCAATTCGGGCAGGTGGGTGAACCCCTGGCTGTTCAGCTTCAGCAATTTTGCCAGCTTGCAGGAAGGCCCGACGCTCAATGAAACCAGGTTCGAGAAGAAAATCAATTCCGTTTACAGCTTCCTCAACCTGAACTACGACGACTTTTTGTTTGCAGAACTCACGGCCCGCAATGACTGGACCTCGGCGCTGCCCAGCAACGCCAACTCGTACCTGTACCCGTCGGGGTCGTTGAGCTTCATCCCGACGCAGGCGTTCGACTTCCATTCCGACGTGCTTACTTTTTGGAAAATACGGGGCGCCTACGCCCTCACCGCCTCCGATACCGACCCCTACCAGCTCGATTTTGTGTATTCGACCAGCACTTTTGGCGGCAGCCAAACGGCCAGCTTACCGGGAACCGTGCCGCCCATCGCCCTCAAGCCGCAGAAGGCCAATTCGCTGGAATTCGGCACAACGCTGGGCTTTTTCAACGATAGAATCAGCCTCGACTTGACGTACTACGACATCAAATCCTACAACCAAATCCTGAACTCGCCCGTGCCGGGGTCGTCCGGGGCCAGCACCATCCGCATCAATTCAGGGGAGCTTCGCAACTACGGCTTCGAGGGCATCCTGAACGCCACGGTCATGCAGCGCAAGGATTTTTTCTGGCAAACGGGCCTCAACATCAGCCGCAACCGCAACTTCGTGACCAGCCTCGGCGACGGCGCCAAAAGCCTCGAACTCGCCAATATCTGGGGCGACAACGGCCCGGCCATCGTGGTGGAGGAAGGGCAGGACTATGGCACCATCGTCGGCTACGATTACGTCTATGAACCCACCACGGGCAAGCCTATCCTCAACGATGACGGCACGCTCTACCAAATCTCCGACAAGCGGGTGCCCATCGGCAATGCCTCGCCAGACTTCATCGGCGGCTGGACGATGCGGCTCGGCTACAAGGGCTTGACCCTCAGCACTTTAGTGGACACGAAATGGGGCGGCGACATCTACGCAGGCTCCTACGTCATCGGCCTCCAGACCGGGCAAAGCCCTGAAACGCTGCCCGAACGCCTCGGCGGCGGCCTGCCCTTCACCGACCCCAGCGGCCAAACCCGCAATATCGGCGTGGTGCTGGACGGGGTGTACGCCGACGGCACACCCAATGACAAAGTGGTGCATTATTACTACAAATACATCGGCAATACGGGTGGCTGGGGCAGGTTCATCTCCACCCCCGGCATCAAGGAGAACACTTGGGTGAAAATGCGGGAAATCGTGCTGGCCTACGAGGTACCAGAGCGGCTTGCGCAAAAAACCAAGGTCTTTCAAAACCTGACCCTCTCGCTGACGGGCCGTGACTTGTTCTACATTTACACCACCCTACCCGATGGCATCAACCCCGAAGGCTCCAACGGCGCTGGCAATGCGCAGGGGCTGGAATGGGCGGCGTTCCCGGGTACGAGGAGCTTTACGCTGGGGGTGAATGCGTCGTTTTGAGGCACGTTTTGACTTCGTTTTTTTGATTTCAGATTTCAGAAATACCCTGTCTGCCGACAGGCAGGGATATAAGATTTCAGAATTGGGGGGCCGTGGTTAATCTTGATTCTTAAATTCTGAATTAGAGGTGTAAAGAAAAATTGAATTGGCAGCAACAAGCAAGGACATCCCCCTACCCCCCTTCAAAGGGGGAATTAATGACTGCCATATATCAAAAATTGAGCAATTTAGCAGAGACGAATTCCCCCTTTGAAGGGGGTTAGGGGGATGTCCTCCCGGAAATGTGCAAATTGAAAATTTAACCAGACACCCCTTAATCTCAAATTTTGATGCTTGATTAAAAACCAAACACAAACTTTTGACTATCAATGAAATATAAAATATCCACTTTCGCAATTATTCTTTTCCTCACCTCCTGCACAAAGGACTTCGAGGACATCAACCGCAACCCGTATTTCCCGACGCAGACGGACATCGGGCCATTGTTCAATACCGTCATCGAGTCGCTGAAACTGGGCTGGAACGAGCAGTTTTACCTCCACAACGAGAACATCTACGGCGTGACGCAGCTGGCGGCCAAAACAGGCGTCGGCTTTGACAATCCGAATATCGGCACGGAGGAGGTTTGGGGCAATTATTACAAAGCCTTGGCGCATATCCGGGCCATCGAGCAGAAGCTGACGGAGCTGAACGTGACCGACGAAACCGCCCTCGACAACGTGCGGGCGCAGCTCAAGGTGCTGACGGCCTACAAGACCTTCCGGGTGACGGATATGTTCGGCGACATGCCCTTTTTCGATGCGGGCAAAAGCTTCGAGAGCTTGGAATATTTGCGGCCAAAATTTGACACCCAAGAAGCGATTTACAAGCACCTGCTGGAGGAACTGAAATGGGTGGAAGACCATATCAACCTCGACCTGAACCCTGTGACGCCGACGGGTGTGCCTTACGAATCGCTGGGGCAGTTCGACAACCTGTTCGATGGCAACATGCTGCTGTGGAAGAAGTTCGCCAATTCCCTTCGGCTGCGCCACGCCATGCGGATGGTGGAGAAAGACCCCGCATTCGCAACGCCAATCATCCAAGAAATCATCGAAGGAGACCTGCAAGTGATAGCGCGGGGCGAAGATGTGGTGATGTCGCCACAGGCGCAGGACTGGGCGAATGAAGGCGTTGGCTGGTCGTTTGCGGAGCACGAAAAACTGCGCATGGGCACCACGATTTGGCGGGAGCTATCAGAAAACGACAACAAGGACGGCAGCGGCATTTTCGACCCCCGTGCCCGTATTTTCTTTGAGACCAACAACGCCAACGAGTGGGTGGCCTACCCCAACGTGCCGGACGCCAGCACCCCTGCTGAAGGCGGCATCCCCTACGAGCAGCACCGGGATTTCAACTACCCCATCAAGGGCGCTGCGAACCTGTTTTCCCCCTTCAATTACTACCTGATTCGGGACGACAAAACGATTCCTGAGATAATCCTGACGGCTGCCGAAGTGAGCTTCCTCAAGGCCGAGGCTTATGAGCGGGGGCTTGGCGTGGCCGCCAATACATTTACCGCCGATGGCGAATACACGGAAGGCGTTGTGTCGTCGCTCAGTTTTTGGCAAAACATCGCCGTGAATTCGGCTATCTGGGAAAACAAACCCCAGCTACTTTCCGAAGGCGAAATCCAAGCAATTGCCAACAGCAGCCCGCAAATCAGCATTTTCTTCAACAGCAGCAACAAGCTGGAACTGATTTACAAGCAGCAATGGCTCGACGCCTTCCGGCAACCTTGGGAGGCATTTGCCCTATGGCGGCGCACTGGGGCCACGCCTCGTGAGGGCGAAGCGCCAGCGTTTTACCGCTTCCCCTACCCGCCGACCGAAGGCACCAACAACCCCGAAAACTACGCCGAACAAGTGGCCAAAATGGGCGAGGATTCAAGGGCTGTGAAGGTGTGGTGGATGAAATAATTGTCAATTTAAAATCACATAAAATGAATAAAATTTCACTCAATTTCTTCGTGGCAATGCTCTTCACGGCATTGTCCGGGCTGATGGCCCAAAGCAACCAGTACCTACATTTCGACCAAGTGGACGACTATGTGGAGCTGCCAAACGGCTCTGGCTTGGTGGCCAGTTCACCGGGCATCACGATGGCGGGCTGGTTTTACCATGATGCGCTCGGCTACGGCCAAGGCATGATGAGCATCCGGGGCGGCGGCACGGGCACGGGCGAGATGTACCTCATCCAACTCAACAACGGCACGGTCGAGTGCCGATTGGTGACCAGCACGGGCCTGCACGAGGTGGTGGCCCCGAACTTCAGCGTGGTGCCGCAGGTTTGGCAGCACTGGGCATGGGTCTTCGATGGCAGCCAAGTCAGGCTTTATATTGACGGGGTGCTGAAAGGCTCGAAAGTGGCCTCCGGCACTTTTACCGCCACCAATAAGCCGTTTACCATTGGCAAATGCTTGCTCGGCGGCTTTAATTTCATCTTCGGTGGCCGTGCCGACGAGGTGTCGCTTTGGAACAAAGCCCTCACCCAGGCTGAAATCGAGGACATGATAGACAATGAACTGAACGGCGACGAACCCGGCTTGCAGGCGTACTACAAGTTCAACCAAGGCGTGCCGGATGGCGACAACACTTCCATCAGCAAGTTGGACAGCGAAACGGGCGACGACCAAGACGCCAACCTGCTCAATTTTGCGCTGAATGGCACTACGTCCAATTTCGGCGGGGTGCTCGACGTCAGCTTCCAGGCAATTACCTTCCCACAGATTCCGACCAAATTGGTCTCCGACCAGCCTTTCCAACTCAACGCAACGGCCAGCTCCGGCCTACCAGTGAGCTACGAAATCGTATCCGGCCCAGCCACGCTGAACGGCAACACCGTGACGCTAACAGGGGTCGTTGGCGATGTGACCATCAAGGCGAGCCAAGCCGGGGGCGGCACTTTCGACCCTGCGGTTGACCTTTTCAACACTTTCGCCGTGCTAGACCCTCAGACCTACGTGCCCACGATTGACACCCGCAGCCCGCTCGCCGGCGATGTGTTTGTGCCAACGCTGAAGCCCATCCAATTGGCTGCCATTGCCAGCATTGGCTATGCGCCACTTTTCAGCGTAGCTGGTTTGAAATTTGAAATTGACGGCACCGAGATACCCGCCAAGGACTGGGGCAACGGCCATTACACCGCATGGTGGACGCCCACTTCTTATGGTAGCAAAATAATGAAAATCATTTCCACCAATAACTATGGCGCGGAGGCGGAAGAGGCGATTTTCATCAATATCGTGAACACAGCAACGGACTTGAGCGTGACCGCTTTCGAGGATGTTTGGGCCGACGTGAACAACGGCGTGGTGGAAGTAGAGGCCGAACTGCCGAGCTACCTCGGTGCTTTTGACAAAATCACGGCTTACCTCAGCATAGAATGTCCCGTGGGCGGCTGCGACCCCTGGGACCGCATCTCAGGCATCCAGTTGAAAGGCCACAATGGCGAATGGTACGAACTTTTCCGGTACATCACCCCTTATGGCGTGGCCTGTGCGCACAGCATCGACGTGACGGATTTCATGTCGGCGCTACAAGGCAAAATCAGGTTCCGGGTAAACCTCGGCACCCTCGGCAATGGCTTCTTGTACAGCCTTTCGCTCGAATACGAACAAGGAAACCCGGCCAACCCGTACAGCTCCATCACGCCAGTTTGGGAGGAGACTTTCAATTTTGGCAACCCTGCCAATTTGCAGCCAGTGCCCGAAAAATCCATTTCCATCCCTGCCAATGCCAAGGAGGGCAAGCTGAAACTGGTGTCCACGGGCCACGGCTGGGGCACCAACAACACGGGCAACGCCGCCGAATTTCACGAAGACACCCACCACGTTTGGGTGAACGGTGCCCAGACCTTCGAGCAGCACAACTGGATGACCTGCAACCCGAACCCCGACGGCTGCTCGCCACAAAACGGCACTTGGTTCCATGCCCGGGCAGGCTGGTGCCCCGGTGCCATTGCGCCTTGGTTCGACTACGACATGGCTGCATTCATCAACCAAAGTTCCGTGGCCCTCGACTATGTTTTCGATGAGGACTATGTTGACCTCTGCAACGCCGACAACCCCGATTGCGTGAATACCGCCACCTGCAATTGCAGCGACGGCTTCAACCCGCACCTGATTGTCTCCTGCTATTTCATCACCAACAGCGATTCGCCGATTGACGGCGGCCTGATACTGGGCACGGAGTCGGCCTACGAGCCACTGGCATTTACGGCCTACCCGAACCCGACCACTGGCAAGCTGAACATCGTGCTGGAAAACTCAGGTGAAAATTTGGCAGTGAACTTCTACAACAGCATCGGGCAGGTGGTGAGGACGACGCAGGTCGAAAACGCTGCTGGGCAAACGACCCTTTCCTTGGAGGGGCTGCCAAAAGGACTTTACACCGTGGAAGTGAAGACGGAAAAAGCGATTGGCAGTAAAAAGATTGTGTTGGAGTAGAGGCGCTTGCACAATAGTTTTAGCATACAAAAGGGGTTTGGGGTGTCAAAGGCAGCCCCAAACCTCTTTTTTTAAAGGAATAATCAGCTTAAAGATAGTCGCATTTGAAATTGATGGCCGGAATGGTCTATTTA
>JALOMF010000629.1 GCA_025455635.1 Saprospiraceae bacterium
AGGGGTTGCGCTCGAATTTGTAATCGTAGTTATAGTTGTAGTTATAGTTGTAATTATGGTTGTAGTTGTAAACTTGGTGGCGCTCTTCTTTGCGCTCGCCAAGGGTCACGTTGGTGGTCATGGACTGGCCGTCACGCAGGAAGGTCACCGAGATATTGTCGCCGGGCTTGTAGTTGGATAGGGTGCCGCTCAGGCCGCCACGGGAGGCCAGCGTCAGGCCGTCAATGCTGGTGATGATGTCGCCGGACCGGATGCCTGCATCGGCGGCGCCAGTGCCGGGCACGATGTCGGTCACGAGCACGCCGCCGTTTTCGTGGCGCTCCGGGTAGATGCCCAGGAACGGCTTCGGCTCGTTGTCGCCGATGAGCGCCATCTCGGAGCGGTGGCGGTCCTGCTTGCGGTTTTCAAGCTGCAAATCGTCGAAGTGCAGCACGGGCAGCTCGCCGTCCTTTGAGTCCCATTTGATTTCGGTCTTGTTGCTTCCCTTCCGAATCATGATGATAGTTTCAGCCTCGCCACTTTCTTTGGTAGCGTCATCGCCCGTCATGATGATGACTTCCCGCACGCTTTCGATGGGGTTGTCGAGGTTCAGTTCCTCCATATAGGTTTCGGCGGACTGGCCTTTGTCGAAGCTTTTCTTTTTCACGGTCATGGTGCCGTCCGCATTTTCCGTTTTCTGGATGACGACGACCTTTTTTTCTAGGGTAGAAGGGGTTGCAGCCTCTTGCGCAGCCAGGGAATTGGCCATGAAGGCCAGCAGCGCAAAAGAACAGTTTAGGGAAAGGAAAAGTCTTTTCATTGCGATTAGATTTTAGTGTGAAAAATTGAAGAGCTGCTAACAGCCCAGGTGATTAGAGCCTATCCGGAAGCCTCATTTGAGTCAGAAAATGATGCATTTCAAGGTTCTGACGAAGGATTTTTTTGATGGCATAGCATCGCTACGGCTTCAAAAAAATACAAAGTCAAGGTTCTTGAAAGGCGCATTTTATGGCCAAAGGAGGCTTCCGGATAGGCTCTTTACAAGAACGAACCCAAGGACAGGTTGGTAACAAAGATGGTTGCATTTTTTTGTGAAAAGAAAAAGTATTTTCTTTGAAAAGGCTATGGCCAAACAAATAGTGGGCGTACGGGGCTTTTGCTGATTCGTCGGCCAACGACGGGCAAGGCGATATTTTTTAACCTAGATGCCCATTGGGTCTGTGGAATTCCCAATATTTGCACCCATTTTTGAGAAGCACACCACACAAACGCAATGGTGACGCATGATGAAGGCAGCCGCACCACGTAAGTCGTAAATCAAAAAATCGTAAATCAAAAAATGATTCAAGTTTTTATCACAGGAGGGACTTTTGACAAAGAGTACAATTATATCTCAGGGGGGCTTTATTTCAAGAGTACGCACGTGCCCTCCATGCTGGAGCGGGGGCGCTGCACCGTTGACCTTGACGTGAAGACCCTGATGATGGTGGACAGCCTCGAAATGCAGGATGCCGACCGGGAAATCATCGCCCACAACTGCCGCCGCAGCCAGTTCAACATGATACTGATTACGCACGGCACCGATACGATGGTGAAAACGGCCAAGTTCCTGGCGGAATACGGCCTGGAGGAAAAAACCATCGTGCTGACGGGGGCGATGGTGCCCTACGCTTTCGGCACTTCTTCCGATGGCTTCTTCAATTTGGGCAGCGCCCTGGCTTTTTTGCAAACGCTGCCGCCGGGGGTCTATGTCGCCATGAACGGGCGGTATTTCCCTTGGAACAAGGTCAGGAAGAACACCAAGACGGGCTATTTTGAAGAAACGCCCTGATGCGCCTAAGCGAGGCTACCAACATTTTTTATATCATTGCAAATGGTTCAGCATTGCTACGCTGGGTTTTTATGAAAAATCCAAATTTGCAATCACAATCCGTTGATTTTCAGTTTTTTACAAAAAAGAATTCGATAAATGACATTTTCAAACATGACATTTTTTAAGGGACTTTTGTTCTTTGTTATGCTAGGTTCGCTGCAAGTTGTCAATTCGCAGACAAAGCCAGCCGCCGCCGATTTTTTTGCAGCCGACAAGGTGCAGGACATCAAAATCACCTTCAAGCAAAAAAACTGGAGCTACCACCTCGATTCCCTCCGGTTCAACGGGGACGGCCTGCTGGCAGGTATCGTGGAAATCAACGGCCAGCGCTTCGAGAACGCCGGGGTGCGCTTCCGGGGCTTCAAGTCCTTCGCACCGGGCACGCCCCGCAACCCGCTCCACATCGTGCTGGACAGCAAGGACAAAACGCAGACCTACCAAGGCAACCACGTCGTCAAGCTCTCCAACACCCTGCGTGACCCCAGTATGTTGCGGGAGGTGCTGGGCTACGAGATAGCCCGTGGCTACATGCCCGCACCGATGGCCAATTTTGCGAAAGTGACCATCAACGGCGCCTACTACGGCCTCTTGGCCAATATCGAGTCGGTGTCCGATGCGCAGTTTTTGGGCAAATATTTCGGCAGCGCCGACAACGCCATGTTCAAGGCCAACCAAGATGCGGGCGACGCAGGTGAGTTGCTACGAGTATAATTTCGAGAAAATATCGGAGCACGGCACCAAGGAACTGATGGAACTGGCCCGTGTGCTCAACCAAGACCCCGACAAAATCGAGAAAGTGCTGAACGTGGACAACACGCTCTGGATGCTGGCCTTCAACAACATCATCGTCAACCTGAGCAGCTACACCGGGCAGCACAGCGTCAACTACTACCTCTACCAAGACGACGATGGCCGCTTCACGCCCATCATCTGGGACTTGAACCTGGCTTTCGGCAGCTTCAAAAACATCGGCGCAGGCTCTGACCTCAAGCTGAAAGCCCTGCAAGAACTCGACCCGCTGCTGCACTTGGACAATACCACCAAGCCCTTGATTAGCAAGCTGTTGGGCGACCCCAATTACAAGAAAGTTTACCTTTCACATATCCGCAGCATCCTGCAAGATTGGTTCATCAGCGGCAAGTTCGAGAAGCGGGCGAAGGAGCTGCAAGCCCTCATCCGCAAGGACGTGAACGACGACCCGAACAAGTACTACACCATCGCCGAGTTCGATGACTCCGTACTGAAAACCGTGGGCAAAAAAAGCAAGATACCCGGCCTGGTGGAGCTGATGGCCCGCCGCACCTCGTTCCTGAAGTCGCACCCCGACCTCGCCGTTTTCCCGCCCGACATCATGGACGTGCAGGTGGAAGGCCGCAAGCCGCTCTCCAGCCAAAAAGTGCAGCAGTTCCACATCACCTCGAAGGTGGACAAGTTCCCCAAGCGGGTGGAGCTTTTCTACCGCCTCGACGGCAAGGGAGGCTTCACGCAGGTGTCCATGTACGACGATGGCAAGTTCGACGACGGCACGGCGGGCAACAACGTCTTCGGCGTGGTCATCGTGCCACAGAACGGGGAGCAGTCCATCGAATACTACATCGTGGCCGAAAACCCCGGCTTGGTGAGCTACAGTCCAGCAAACTACATGTGGGAAAAACATAAATCCACCCTGGAAGCGTTAAATAAGTAATCCAGAAACACGGTGCGCCGTTTCGGGGGGATTCCGCTCGAAACGGCGCATTTTTTTTGAAAGCTTCCATTCATTGTTATGAGAAAAATACTGCTATTCGCCTTCGCAATTGCCTGCCTGTCAACGGCTTACGCACAGGGCATCTACGACCCCGACCACCTCACCGTTATCAAAATCAGCTTCGCAACGGACAACTGGAACAAAGCACTGGACTCGCTCAAATCCAAAGGGCAAAAGGACAGGCTCGTGGCCACCGTGGAGATTGACGGCAAGGAGTACAAAGGGGTAGGGGTGCGCTACAAGGGCAATAGCTCCTACAAAAACCCCCGCAAGAACAACAAACTGAAGCTGCCATTTAACTTAAAGGCCAATTTCGTCCACAAAGACCAGCGGTTTGAGGGCGGCTACGAGACCCTCAAGCTTGGCAACGTGTTCATGGACCCCAGCTTCGTGCGGGAAAGCGTTTCCTACGAAATCGCCCGCAAGTACATGCCCGCACCGCAGAGCAATTTTGCGAAGGTCTATGTCAATGGCGAGTTCATCGGGGTGTATTCCAACACGCAGTCCGTTGATGAGAAGTTCCTCGACGACACTTTCGATGCCACCGACGGCAGCTTTTTCAAATGCGACCCCGAGTGGGAGGAGGTGCTGCCCGCCCCGGCTGGCTGCATGGAGGGCGAGTACTCCTCGCTGACTTATGTTGGCGACAATAAAAACTGCTACGGCGGCTGGTACGAACTGGAAAGCAAGCACGACGACGGCTGGAACGACCTCGTCGGGCTGTCGAAAACCGTGAGCCAAAAGCCCGACGACATCGCCAGTACGCTGAACGTGGACATGACCCTCTGGATGCACGCCTTCAACCACGTGCTCGTCAACCTCGACAGCTACACCGGGCGGTTCAGCCACAATTTTTACCTCTACAAAACGCCGGACGGCCTGATGACGCCGCTGATTTGGGACCTCAACATCTCCTTCGGCGGCT
>JALOMF010000121.1 GCA_025455635.1 Saprospiraceae bacterium
GCATCCCGTACCCCAAGTACGGCGTGGCCGAAGATGCGACGGAAGCATTGCGGATAGCGAACGAAATCAGCTACCCCGTGCTCGTGCGCCCAAGCTACGTGCTCGGCGGCCAGGACATGCGCATCGTCATCAACGACAAGGAACTGGAGCACCACGTGCTTTCCATTTTCAAACATGCGCCCGATAACAAGGTGCTCGTTGACCACTTCCTCGACCGGGCCAAAGAGGCCGAAATTGATTGCATCTGCGACGGCGACGAAGTACACGTGATGGGCATCATGGAGCATATCGAGCCAGCGGGCATCCACTCTGGCGACAGCAACGCCGTGCTACCTACCTACAGCCTCTCGGTGGATGTGGTGAACACGATGGTAGAATACGCCGAAAAACTCGCCAAAGCCTTGAATATCAAGGGCTTGATGAACGTGCAGTTCGCCATCAAGGGCGAGACGGTCTATGTCATCGAAGCGAACCCACGGGCCAGCCGCACAACACCGTTCATTGCGAAAGCATACGGTGTACCCTACCTGAAAATCGCCACGAAGGTGATGCTGGGTACGCACAAATTGAAGGATTTCGTCATCAAGCCGCAGCCCAAGGGCTATGCCATCAAGGTGCCAGTGTTCTCGTTCAACAAGTTCCCGGAAGTGAGCAAGGACCTGGGGCCAGAGATGAAATCAACGGGCGAGGCGATACAGTTCATACGGGACTTGAGCGACCCCTTCTTTAGGGAATTGGACAAGAACAGGAATATGTACCTCACAAGGTAAAACCTTGGTTTTGGGAAACTTTGCCCAAAACGTTTAACTTTATTGCCTAAAACATTGCATCATGGGCAGTATGATAGAGCATAAACTTCATTTGATTCAGCAAATTTCGGTCATTGACAACGCCAATGAGTTGGAGGCTTTTTTGGAAAAGGAGTTGGGGGAGATAAAGGCGAAGAAGGGTGGGAAAGCAATCAAAGCCTCGCCAAAAAAGAATAACAAGAAGTTGACTTATGAAGATTTAGAAGCTCGAGCAATGAAGCCTATGCGAAAATTTGATGAAAAAGCCATTATGGAAGAGCAAGGCTGGACAGGTAAACATGACAAGGAAGGAATCATGCGATTGATAAAAGAAATGAATGTCCAAGAACCCATTGAAGAACTACTCGCCTTGCTTACAAAATGAAATACGTTTTCGATACAAACATACTTGTCCACTATATCCGGGAGTCTCCAATCATGGCTAAAGTTGAGGAAAGCTTTCAACCTTTTAACCAAGGCAATATAACTTGGTTGTCGGCAGTTTCCATTGGGGAAATCCGCTCTTTTGCGATGCAAGCTAAGTGGGGTCCTAACCGGATTTTTCGTTTGGAAAATCTCATCAAAAGGTTGCTCATTTTGGATGTCAACATCGAAGAACTCCACTACCGCTACGCCGAAATTGACGCCTTCAGCCAAGGCAGACACCCCACTATACCCTCCAATTTCTCCGCCCGAAACATGGGCAAAAATGATTTGTGGATTGCCGCCACCGCCTCCCTTTTGGAAGGCACCCTACTCACCACCGACAGCGATTTCAACCATTTGGAAGATATTTTCTTGAGCGTAAAAAGCTTTTAACCATTGCACTTTGGCTAGCTTGCCATCACTGGCAGCGAAAAACTAAAAGTGCTTCCTTTCCCCGCCTTGCTCTCCACCCAAATACGCCCCCCCTGCGCCTGCACAAACTCCTTGGAAATGGCCAAACCCAAGCCAGTACCCTTGGTCTTGTCACCTGCTGCCCGCCGATAGGGCTGAAAAAGCTTCCGCTGCTCCTCCTCACTGATGCCGGGGCCTTTGTCCGTCACCGAAAACTTTACTGCGCCGTTTTGTTTTTCAACACTGATTTGGATGGTCTCGTTTTCTGGCGAATAGCGCACGGCATTCGTCAACAGGTTGACGAGTACGGCGGTAGTCTTGTGCAGGTCAATGTTCAAGCTCGGCAGGTCGGGCGCTATTTGCTGTATGATGCTGATGCTTTTTTCTGCGATAAAAGTCTTGACATTGTCCAGCGAGCGCAGCACAATGGTTTCTGGCTGGGTGCTTTCCAGTTCCAGTTGCAGTTGCCCGGTCTCGATGCGGCTGATGTCCAGAATCTCGTTCACCATTTTCAAAATGCGGGAAGTGTTCAGTCGGATGGTGCCCGTGAGGTCCCATTGTTCGCTGTTCAGCTGGCCGATGCGCTCGTCTTCGAGCAGTTTCACGCTCATGTCAATGGCAGCGATGGGCGTTTTCAGCTCGTGCGAGAGCGTGGCCATGAAATTGGTTTTGGCCAAGTCCTGCTCCTTCAGCTCCGTCACGTTTTTCAGGATGACGACGTAGCCCACGCTCGTCGGGGCGTCCTGGTCGTCGTTGGGGCTTTCGATGCGCAGCAGGTCCTTGTTGAAATACTGCCGCTTGCCGTCCTTGTCAATGCTCACGGCGGGGAAGGTTCGACTGCTTTTCACTTCATTGTTCAGCACTTCCTTCAGCAGGTTTTGCAGTAGCTGGTGCTGCCGGGAAAGCTGGCGGGCGCTCTGGCCAATCAGGTCTGCCTCCTGCAAGCCGAGCAATTCGAGTGCCGGAGGGTTCACAAAGAGAATATTCTTGTTATCATCAAGGCCGATGATGGCCTCGTTCATGCGGCTGACGATGGTCTCGGTGCGCCGTTTTTCGCTCAAAACTTGCGACATGTTGATGTTCTCGTACTCCTCCAGCTTTTCGGCCATGAGGTTGAACGACTTGGCCATTTCGCCGATTTCGTCGCCCGATTTTATCTCGATGCGCTCGCTGTAGTTCTTGCGGGCAATCTGCCGGATGCTCTCCGTCATGGACTGGATGGGGTCGGCCACGTAATTGGGGAAATAGTACATGGCGATGATGGCGAATACGAAAAACAAGGCTCCCAATATTATCATGCCCAAAGTCACCCTGTCCGCTATTTTAATGGCCTCGTCGGTGCGTTCGTGGATGGTCTGGTCGTTGAGGTTGTGCACCGATTGCAGAATCTCGTCAATGTACCGCTTTTGCATGTAGAGGTCAACGGGCACTTCGTTTTTTTCCAGCATTTGCAGGAGGTTGACCTTGAAGTTTGCATAGTCTTTTTTCAATTGATTGGTCAGTTCCTCCTCTTCCTTTGCTGTCACTTTTTTCAGCTGCATGTTGAGGTTCAGCTCGAAGTTATCGGAAGCCTTGCGCAGCTCCTGCCTGCGGTAAGATGGTGAGGAGTTCTCCAGTGCGATGGTCATCACCATGTCGTTCACGGCCTTCGACATGCCCTTGGTGTAGTTGATGGCTTGGTAGTTCTCCTGCATCATCAGGATGGCATTGGTGCTCGTGCGCTGCACGTAGTAGCCACCCAACATGCCCAGCAGCGTCACCACGGCGAATAGCACCAGCAGTACCAGCTTGATTTTCGTGCGCAGGCGCAAGCTTTGCAGTTGCTCCCTAACGCCAGAGCGGGTCATGCCTGAGACAGACCTTGCGAAATGTACCGTTTTTCGACGGGACAGCCTCCACAACGACGGCACTTTATCCTTGATAACCGCCATGTTTGCCCGCCATTTGTTTTTTTCTTTTTGGGGTAAAAAACCACCCTGCCCATTGTCCCGCTGGGGGGCTTTGGTGGGTTCAGTGCCTGCCGGAGCCTTTTGTACGTGTATTTTCATCAAAAACAAAAAAGCGATGTGAAGTGCTGAAATGGAGATTCAAATGTATGAATCAATTCCAAATTCATTGCACCGCACATCGCCGGGTGTTAAGTTTGGTCAGTCGGGGCTGCGGGAGGCCTAGGTTTTGGGACCTATGGGAAAACTCGGTTTGGAGCTGGACGAATGGCCTCCCGCTGTCGGTTTTTAGTTGTTGGCTTCCAGGGGTTGCGGGTAGCCGGTCACTATCAGTTCAGGATGGTGGTATCGTAGGAATAGCTCTGCGTGATGGTCTGCATCAGCTTCTGCCTGGCGAAGAAAATGCGGCTTTTCACCGTGCCGATGGGCAGGTTCATGTCCTCAGCGATTTCCTCGTATTTGTAGCCCTCGAAGAAAAGCTGGAAAGGCTTGCGGTAAATATTGTCGAGTGTGTGCATGATGCCGTCCAGTTCTACCATCGTCATGTTGGAGTGGGCGCTGTTGTCCACGGCGTGGTTCTCGTTCACGAACACGTAGCTGTCGGCAGGCTCCGAGCTGGTCGCACGGTTCTTTTTCTTGCGATAAATATTGATGAAAGTGTTGCGCATGATGGTCGTCACCCAAGCACGGAAATTGGTGCCCGTCTCGAATTTCTCCTTGTTGCTGTAAGCGCGCATGGCGGTTTCTTGGATGAGGTCTTTGGCGTCCTCCAGGTTGTTGGTCAGCTTGTAAGCAAAGGGCAGCAACTTGTGCTGAAGGCTGCTGAAGTGGCAATTAAATTCGATGGTTGTCATAATCTGAATTTAGGAATTATAAAACTGTTTTCGGAATGGCCGCTCTCTGGGGTCGGCGGAGTTTCAGGCGTTTTGCTCGTTGATGGTGGATAGCACCACGAGGAGCAGAAAAGCCAAAAACATGGTCAGAAAAAAAATAGCAACTGCCATTTGGGATGAATTGATGTTTGTTTGATTTCGCTGTTGTCCCGCTCATTTGCGGTTACAAATCCCTGTATGCCAAACGCCGTTCCGCCGAAGCGATTTTTTTTATTTATTTTTATAAAACATTGATAAACAAATAATTGTGGTTCAAATATTTTTTTACCTAAATTCATAAAAAACAAAAACCCTCTCAAAATGAGAGGGTCGGATTTCATAATGAGAGGGTCGTTGAAGTTCATTGAGCCAATTGACCCGTTCACACCATCCCCGTCTTTTGCAAAATGGGCAATTGGCCACCGTAAGCCTTGGCGATGTTCTCGTCCGTGAAGGTCGTCTCCGTGTCGCCGCAAGCAATCAAGCGCTGGTTGACGAGGATGACCTTGTCGAAGTAGGAGCGCACGGTCGAGAGGTCGTGGTGAACCACCAGCAGCGTCTTACCCTCATCGGCCAGCTTGCGCAGGATGCCGATGATTTTCTCCTCCGTCGTGATGTCCACCCCCACGAAAGGCTCGTCGAGCATGAACACCCCAGCGCCTTGGCACAGTGCCCTCGCCAAGAACACCCGCTGCTGCTGCCCACCCGAAAGCTCCCCAATCTGGCGCTCTTTCAAGTGCTCGATGCCCACCTCCCGCAAGGCGGAAAGCGCAGCGGCCTCGTCCTGTTTGTCCAGCCGCTGGAGCAGTTTTTTGTGCGGGTAGCGGCCCATCAGCACGATGTCCATCACCGTGGCCGGGAAGTCCCAGTCCACATCGTCCTTTTGCGGCACGTACACGATGTTTTTGCGCTGCAATTCAGCCGCTTGGCCATCCACCAGAATCTGCCCGGCGTTCATGTCCACCAGCCCAAGTATGGCCTTGAACAGCGTGGACTTGCCCGCCCCGTTCGGCCCGATGACGCCATAGACGTTGCCCGGCTCCAGGTCGAGGAAGATATTGGTGAGCACAATTTTTTTGTCGTAAGAAACCGACAAGCCCTTGATGGAGATGGCGTTCATTGTTGATGATTGTTAGGATTTTTAGATTGTTAGGATTGTTTGATTGTCGTTAGGAGTGATGCGCTACAAACTTACATGCTTTGGTGAAAACACTGCGACCACTCTACCACCGTCCACCGTCCACCGTCAGCCGTCCACCGTCCACCGTCCACCGTCAGCCGTCAGCCGTTCACCAAATTTCCCTACCTTGCGGCTCAATTTTACAAATTCCGCATGGCATTTCAAGAAAAAAACACCCTGATTTTTGGCCGCCACCCCATCGTTGATGCCCTCCAGTCGGGGGCACAGCTGGACAAAATCTTCCTGCAACAAGGCGTTACGGGCGATTTTGAAAAAGAAGTGCGCAAGCTTTGCCGGGAGCACGACGTGCCGCTCCAGTACGTGCCCAAGGAGCGAATGGCCAAGATGGTGAAAGGCAACCACCAGGGCATCATCGGCTACCTTGCCCTGCTCGACTATGCCCGGCTCGACAATGTGGTGCCCGGCGTTTTCGAATCGGGCGAGACCCCGCTCATCCTGCTCCTCGACCGGGTGACGGACGTGCGCAACCTTGGTGCCATCGCCCGCTCCGCCGAGGTCTGCGGTGCCCATGCCATCGTGGTGCCGAAAACAGGCAGCGCCCTCATCAATTCCGACGCCATCAAGACCAGCGCCGGGGCACTTACCCGCCTCCCCGTTTGCCGGGAAAACAGCCTCGTGACTGCCGTGGAATATTTGCAACACTCTGGTATTCAAGTGCTTGCGAGCGACCTCAAGGCGGAAAAGTACATCTTCAACACGGACTTGGCCGCAGCCTCTGCACTGATTCTCGGCTCGGAGGACGAAGGCATTCACCCCTCCCTCCTCGACCGGGTGGACGAGCGGTTCCGCATCCCGCAGCGGGGCGCAACCGACTCCCTCAACGTCTCGGTGGCGGCGGGCATCATGCTCTACGAGGCATTGCGCCAGCGGATGGGCTAAGTACTACGTCAGCCCTTCAAGTACCCGGCGGCGGCGTCCAGCTCTTCGTAAAAATCCTCGCCGTACTTGCGCACGATGGCGTCTTTCACAAATTTGTAAACAGGCAGTTTTTCCCGTTTGCCAGCCGTGCAGGCCGCGGAGCAGATGTCCCAGACATCGTAGTTGAGGGCTTCGAAGCCAAGCTCAGGGGTAGCCGCTACCCGCACGGGGTAGAGGTGGCAGGAGATGGGTTTCTGGAAATCGGTGGCACCTGCTTCCCAGGCTTTTTCGATGCCGCATTTGGCGATGCCGCTTGGCTCGAAAGTGAGGAAGGCGCAGGCCCCGTTTTCGAGCAGGGGGGTGCCGGGGCCGCCGAGGTCGGGGTAGTGTACGTGCAAGCCCTGCGCCTCGATGGCCCGGATGCCCTCGTCGAGCAGGAACGGCTTCACGGCCTCGTAGATGTTTTCGAGGGTGTGGAGTTCGGCGGCTTCGAGCGGTGCGCCAAAATCGCCCTCCCAGCAGCAGGCGCCCTTGCAGGCGTTGAGGTTGCAAAGAAAATGCTCGGTGAGCACGTCTTCGCTGACGAGAATGTCTTGAACGATGACCAAAATCGGGCGTTTTTTGCCGGGAAACTTACTTTTTGCCGAAAAAACAAGAAGCGCCAACCCAGCGTTGTTTCACAAGTTGTAACTTGTGCCGCAAATGTATCCCTTCGGTTTCGAAGAAGCAGTAAAAAATCTAACAGCTACCAAAAGCAAAAACATCAACGATGAAAAATCTGATTCTGTGCCTTGCCCTCCTGTTTGCCGCCTTCGGCGCAAATGCCCAAACTGCAACCGGGAAAACCCCTGCGCAGGAGGCCACCGAAAAAATGGCCCAAGTTTACGGCCTCACCACCAAGCAACAGTCCCAAATGCTGGAAATCCAAGAGCGGAAGTTCCGCAACTTGGCGGAGATTGAGCCGCTGAAAATGAGCGACCCTACCACTTACCTTCAGAAGTTGCGCTCCCTCCAGCTTGGCCAAAACGCCTCCTTCGAGCGCATCCTGAACGAGCAGCAACGGGAGACCATGAAAGAACAACAACGCCAGCTTAGGGACAAAAAGGCCGTGGCCTACAAGGAACTGAAAACCGCTGGCGCCAGCGAGCAGGAAATCAGTCAGAAGATGATTCAGTACGATTTGGAGGCACTTTAAGCTCCGAATTTGGTCTGGTGTTTTACAAATAAAAAGCGGTGTGACGATTCACACCGCTTTTTTGTTGGACAGAGGGCAGCGGGTCGTATCAATTTTTCTACTTTTACGACCCGATTTCAAAACCTAACTAAGGGCATAGGCGTTAGCCTCCTAAAATTTTTAACCAGATAAAATCCCACTTCTTACATGGATACCTTAAAACAGAAGTTTTTCCAAAAATCAACCGAGGTAAAACAAGAAATAAAGGCATTGCTCGCCGAGCACGGCAATACCATCGTTGACGAAGTAACCATCGGCCAAGTCTTTGGCGGCTCAAGGGACATCATCACCATGCTCTGGGAACCCTCCCTGCTCGACGCCCAAGAGGGCATCCGCTTCAGGGGCTACTCCCTGCCCGAGCTGCGTGAAAAACTCCCGAAAGGCAAGGGCAAAGAGCCGCTGCCAGAGGGCCTCTTTTGGCTCATGTTGGTGGACGAGATACCCACCGAGGCCGAGGTCGAATGGCTCAGCGACCAATGGGAGCGCCGCAGCAAAGTGCCAACGCACGTGTACCGGGTCCTGGACAAACTGCCCAACGGCACCCACCCCATGACCCAGTTCTCCATCGCCATCAACGCCATGCAGACCGAGTCGAACTTCGCACGGGGCTACAGCGAGGGCATGAGCAAGGCCGACTACTGGGACGCCACCTACGAGGACACGATGGACCTCATCGCTAGGCTGCCGTCCGTGGCGGCCTACATCTACCGCCACACCTACCACGGCGGCCACCACATCAAGGCCGACCACAGCCTCGACTGGGGCGCCAACCTCGCCCACATGCTCGGCGTGTCGGACAGCGACGACTTCAAGAACTTCATGCGCCTCTACATGACCATTCACGCCGACCACGAGGGCGGCAACGCATCGGCGCACACCATGAACCTCATCGGCTCGACCTTGAGCGACCCATACCTCTCTTTCGCTGGCGCAATGAACTCGCTGGCTGGCCCATTGCACGGCCTCGCCAACCAAGAGGTCATCCATTGGATTTTCAAGATGCTCGACAGCCTGGGCACCCGCAACCCGACCAAGGAGCAGATTGTGAGCTACGTGGAGTCCACCCTCGCCGCTGGCAAGGTGGTGCCGGGCTACGGCCACGCTGTTTTGCGCAAGCCCGACCCCCGCTTCATCGAGCAGATGCGCTTCGCAAAGGAGTACTGCCCCGACGACGAAATCGTGAACGTGGTCTGGAAAGTGTATGAAGCCGTGCCGCCAATCCTGCAAGGCATGGGCAAGATAAAGAACCCTTGGCCCAACGTGGATGCCCATTCCGGCGCCATCCTCGTTCACTACGGCCTCGACCAATACAGCTTTTACACCGTGCTCTTCGGGGTGTCACGTGCGCTGGGCGTACTGGCGGCCACCTGCTGGTCACGTGCGCTCGGCATGCCGCTCGAAAGGCCAAAATCGGTGACGCTCGACTGGGTGAAGAAGTTCTTGGCAGAAAAGAACAAGGCGTAGGACTTGCGGCCTCGTTTAAAATGAAGCGGGCTTTCAGCATTGATTTTGCTGAAAGCCCGCTTTTTTTTTATTACAAAATGAGGTGACTGGCGCTTATTTCACTGTTTTGGCATTGTAAGCCTCTGTGACGATGGGCTTCAGGACGGCGGTCCATTTGGCGTAGCCGCTGGCATTGAGGTGGAGCTTGTCCTCGACGAAAAGCGAGGGGTCAGGCTCACCGTTGGCAGCCAAAAGCTCCTTGGTGATGTCCACGTAGCGGAGGTTGGGGCGGTTCTGGGCGAACTGCTGTACCATGGTGTTGTACTGCTGCATGTCCTTCCAGAGTGCCCAGCGGCTTTGCGAGGGCTTGGCGGAGAGGACGATGATGGTCGTGTTGGGCAGGTTTTTCTCGGTTTCGCCAATGAATTTTTTGAAACCCTGAAAAGCAACCTGCGGCGGTGTGTTGCTCGCCAAGTCATTTTCACCACAATAAAAAACGATGACGCT
>JALOMF010000630.1 GCA_025455635.1 Saprospiraceae bacterium
GCATATTTGTAGCGCTTCTTGTTCCAGCTTTGGGTTGCTGATGGCCGGCTTTGGTATTTCAATGCGCCCCAATGCCTCCAAATGGAATTTTTTGCCCAGGTTGGCATAGAAATCGGGGCCTTCCGTCAAGTCCAGCTTGAACTTTCCAACGACCTTGTCCGAAACGCCCGGAAAGGTGATGGTCAGTTCCACCTCATGCTCGAACGGCCCCTTCATCCCGAAGCCATTGTTGATATTGGCAAACGTTGGACTGCCTTTTTCAATATACCGTTGGCTGTATTTGGTCATCCAATCTTCGTCGGGGGTGAGCGCAAACTGCAAATAGGCTTTGTCGAGGTCCTCAAAATCAATCCAGGCACGGGTCCTGTCGTCAAAGGTTGTTGACTCCCCGTCCACCCTGATGTTTAAGCCTACGGAGGTACTTGCGGGCGACATCCGCTTTTTGATGGGGTTGTCTAGGTAGAGTGTGGCGTAGATATAATCGCCACTGGCGAAATTCGTGGAAACATCATTGGCAGCTTCCTGGCCAATGACCAAGGGTTTCTTGGAAAAGACCACTTTGTTCATGTTCTTTTTGTGGAAGTCTGAAGCTGCCACTGCACTCATGGAAGCACCATACTTTGCCCGCTCTTTTTCAATGGCTTTTAGCCAGCTTTGGGCTTTTGGGTTGTTGGGGCTGAAGTGCAGCACCACGTTGACGAATGCCTCCGTTTCATCAAGTTCCGTGATTTTTTCCGAAGGGGTAGCTTTCGCATCGTTGTTGACGTCGTCAAAAAAATCGGCAAAAGTGGAAGCGCTGCGCCCGATGAAATTATCGTAATCATCGAGCATGGCCTGAACCCGCTTGACCTTCTCCTCCTTAGCGGTGTACTCACCGTTTGCTTTTGCTTCGGCCACCCTGCTGTCAAAATTGGCACGGTCGAATTTTTTGGCGTTCTCCAATTCGCTGAAAATATTGCCCCCTGTGCTCTTGCCAAATTCGCAGATTGCCGCCCCTCTTTCATCGTTGGTATAAAAGCGGCCTACCAGGAAGAGTTGGTTGGTCAAGTATCGGTCAAACGTCTCTTTTTTGTCATTCGAGGGGCCTGTTTTGCCCTTGGCAGTACCTGCAGAAGTTGGGTCGCCAGCAGGCTTGGCTTCTTGTGGTTCCCTGCCGCCGCCGCCCCGGTCGTCCGATTTTTCAGGTGTTTCCTTGGGCAAGTCTTTTTTTACCTCCTTGACTTCTTTTTTGGCATCTTTAAGCTTGTTCTTCAGTTTGTCAACTTGTGCGAAACTGTCATTTTGCGTGGCAAAGACAAGGGCCAGCATCAGCATTGGGAATACAATGTTTTTGTACATGGTTGAAATGATTTTGATGAAAAAAAGGGGAATGTCCTGAAAGCAAGTGGTGAGCATTTAAGTTGCTTTGCAGCGACAAATTTCAAGACTTGGCAACAACCGATTGCAAGCAGCAGTATAAACGAGGTTTACCGCTGATTAAAGGCAAACATTGGCTTATTTTAGAACCGTGTCGTCAACTAAAAAGACCTTTATTTTGTGGCAGTTTCATGGTGAAAAAACAGCTAATCATATTTCTACTTTCTGTCTTTTGTGCAACAACAGTGCTCGGACAGGCACCCTATTTCAAAAACTATCAAGTAAGGGATGGTCTTCCATCCAACAACGTATATTTCGTATTTCAAGACTCGAAAGGATATATCTGGCTATGCACCGATATTGGCGTCAGCCGGTTCGATGGCCTTCGGTTCACAAATTACACCACCGCCGATGGGCTTTCCGACAACGAAGTTTTTACTTGTTACGAAGACCGTGCAGGGCGTATTTGGTTTGCAACGCTTAATGGCAAGCTTTCCTTTTTCAAGGACGGGAAAATGCACAACGAAAAGCGTGTGCCATTGCTGGACAATATCAACTTGGGTGGCTCGGTGTTCAATATATTCGAGGAGGAAAACGGTGAAATTATCTTCGCATCTAATTTTGTGTATGGCAGGCTGGATTTTTCAAAAAATAAAGCTTCGACTTCGCCATATCCCCTGCCAGTGGTTCAAGCTTGGCCAGCCAACGGCGACACCCTCGGCCTTTTGAGTGACAGCATTGGCGTGGGTTATTCCCATCACAATAAATTCACAAACACAGGTAGTTTTAGAAACATCCTCAAGCCTATTAAATGTGGACAATTGAATGACACCGTTTATATAACCAGCACACGCAATCTGCTGATTTATAATAATACGACTCAAAAACTCATTTCGTTCATGCCCTTTCCGGCCAGTATGAACGAAGTCATCACCGTTCATCCAGTGGCCGACCGGCTATGGGTCGGCAGCCGCAGCGGTGCTTATCTTTATGACCGCCACAACCTCCAACTAAGAAAAGTCTATCTCCCCGATTCACAGGTTTCTGCCATTCTCGAAGACAGGGAAGGCGGCTGGTGGTTTTCCACCCTCGAAGGTGGCGTTTTTTATACTCCCGCCCCCGAAATCCTACAAATACTCGACGCAAACGGTAACAGCCCTGGGCAGGTCAA
>JALOMF010000631.1 GCA_025455635.1 Saprospiraceae bacterium
TAGGTTTGGTGCTGGCCATGGCTGGCAACGCCGTGGGCCTTGGCAATTTCCTTCGATTCCCGGTACAGGCCATCAAGAACGGTGGCGGGTCGTTCATCATCCCCTACCTCATCTGCTTTCTGTTGATGGGTATCCCGCTACTGTTTGTAGAGTGGAGCATGGGCCGCTTCGGGGGCAAGCACGGCCACCACAGCACCCCGTTCATCCTCGATTCGATGGACAAGCGCAGCTTCTGGAAGTACCTCGGCGTGTTCGGCATCTTCACCAATATCGCCGTGGCGGCCTACTACTGCTACCTTGAATCTTGGACGCTGTCCTACGCCTACCACTCGGTGGCGGGCACGTTTGCGGGCATGTCGCAGGAGGGCGTCAACGACTTTTTCACCAATTACGTCAGCCTAGGTACCAATGAACCCATCGTTTTCTGGATTATCTGCCTATTGCTCAATACATGGATTCTTTCCCGTGGCCTGAGCGGCGGCGTGGAGATAGTGGCCAAAGTCGGTATGCCGCTGCTGATTTTCTTCGGTGTTTTCTTGGCCATCAAGGGCGTAACACTGACCGCTGGCGAACAGGGCGCCGTGAACGATGGAACCGTGGGCCTCAACTTCCTTTGGACGCCCAATTTTGACACCATCTGGGAGCCAAAAGTATGGCTGGCCGCTGCTGGCCAAATCTTCTTTACCCTCTCGGTGGGCATGGGCAGCATCCACTGCTACGCCAGCTACCTCAAGTCAAAGGACGACGTGGCCCTGAACGCCATGAGCGCCGGCTGGATGAACGAGTTCGTGGAAGTGGTGCTTGGCGCAGCCATCGTCATCCCTATTTCAGTGGGCTACCTCGGCATCGAAAAAGTGACCGAACTGGTGCAGAACGGCGGCCTTGGCCTAGGTTTCCGCAGCTTGCCGTTCCTCTTCCAAAACTGGGGCCCTACCCTCGCCGCTGTGGCTGGCCTCATGTGGTTCGGCCTGTTGTTCTTTGCGGGCATCACCTCATCGCTGGCGATGGGCACGCCCGTCATGGGCTTCTTGCAGGATGAATTCGGCTGGAAACGGCAAAAATCGGCTTGGACCTTTGGCCTCATCATACTGTTACTGGGCGCACCTGCCGTTTTCTTCTTCAATGAAGGCGTGTTCGACGAGTACGACTACTGGGCAGGCGAGGTTGCGCTGGTCATATTTGCCGTGACGGAAATCATACTGTTCTCCTGGGTGTTCGGCATGGACAAAGGCTGGAAGGAAATCACATCTGGTGCCGACATCAAAGTGCCTACCTTCTTCCGGTTTATCATCAAATACGTGACGCCGTTAATCCTGTTGGTGGTACTGTTCGGGGCCATGCCTGGCATCCTCGAAAAAATTGCCAATCCAAAAAATAGCGCCGTGATGATAGCCCGGATTGGACTTTTGACCTTGTATGCTGGCATCTGCTATATCGTTTACATCGCTTACAAAAAGCGGGTGCGGGAAGGCAGGTTTCATTAACCCCTGACCCCTAAAGGGGAACCCACGGACGTCAAGCCTGTGGGTTTTCTAAAGGGTTGGATAAAATATCAAATCATGAATAGTTCAGCATTGACGATGATGTTGTTGGCCAATATCGTTGTCACCGTTTTCACAGCGTATTTTTTCCTGAAAGTGCTGCGCACACCCACCAAGGACGAAGGCGACTACCCGCCGGGTGCCTAAGTGCATTTTTGCGCTGCCGCAAAAAGGGGTGTCATCTTTCATGGAAAGGCGGCACCCCTTTTCTATTTTTACGCACCTTCACGGTTGGTTTTAATCTGGACAACATTCCGAAAGTTGCGAACTTTCGGAATGTTGTCCAGATTAAAACCAACGCTGCGGCAGTAAAACTTTCAACCCTATCCACTTGCACTACCTTTTTTGGAGCAAAAAACTAAACGTCCACTTCGGCTACTGGCGCTGGGGCGACAACCCGTTCGACAGGGAAGCCATGCTCCAGCGCATGAACGATTTTGTCGCTTCGCAAATGGGGATTTCCGCTTCGCAAAAGGCGCAGGTGCTCGACATCGGCTGCGGCTTCGGGGCGACCATCGGGCAGTTGCAGGGGCTTTTTCCGAAAGCACGTTTCACGGGAATCGGCAAGGAGGCAGGCCAATTGGAGGCTGCGAAAATGGCTTGCCCCAAGGCCGATTTTATGCAGTCGGACTTTCAGGAAATGCCGTTTGCCACTTGCCAATTCGATGCTGCTTTTGCCATTGAAAGCGCCTGTTTTGCCGAAGGCGAAAGCAAAGAAAAACTGCTGGCCGAAGCCGCAAGGGTGCTTAGCCCCGGTGGCGTGCTCGTGATGGTGGACGGCTTCCGAAAGCATGGCCGGGCACTGCCCTACCCCGTCGCAGGGCTTTACCGGCGGAGCCTGCGGGCTTGGGGCATGTCGGCTTTGGCGCCTATCGGCAAAATGGAGGCGGCGCTGCTCCGCAATGGTTTTTGTGAAATCAAACGGCGGGACATCAGTTGGAACCTGGCCCCGTCACTGTTGCATATCCCGTGGGTGGCGGTC
>JALOMF010000632.1 GCA_025455635.1 Saprospiraceae bacterium
TCGGTGGATTGTTGGGGTCAATGAGAGTAGAAGACAACACCGTGAACACGGCCATCGGCAAAAAAGTGAATGTAAGTATCTTTAAAATCATAGAAAACCGTTTGAATGAAAAGTTGGTGAAAAAACACAAGGTGCTTTTCCAAAGAAAATGGTTGCAATGGTAGCATAAGATTTCATTAAGTTCCACTTCGTTACTTTGAATTAGGTGTTTTGGGTTTATTCTTTGGCTTCGAAGCAAAAAACGAAGCGGACACAGCCTTTCCAATCTGCACTCGCTGATGCCAAAAAAGCCATTCAATATTTGAGGACAGAAACCTGCTAAATCAAATTGGCTTAAATATTCAGGGCCGATTACCTTTGGAGTTTTGAACTTCAACCTACTCAACATGGAAAGAATCAGCGTATTTGATATTTTTAAAATAGGGGTCGGCCCCTCTAGTTCCCATACGATGGGGCCTTGGATAGCAGCGCTCCAATTTTTACAAAAGGTTGAGAATGAAAAAATTGCGTCTATCAATGTAAAACTATTTGGGTCACTTGCGAAGACTGGCAGGGGCCACGGCACTGATATTGCCGTCATGCTCGGCCTGCTTGGGCACCACCCCACTACCATTGATGTTGAAAAACTGGACGAATACATCGCACACGTTTACCGAACCAATTCGATTAATTTGGGCGGGAAGCAAGAAATCCCATTTAAACCCCTCGAAAACATTGCTTTTATTTTTGAAAAACTACCGTTTCATCCCAATGCACTGACCTTTGTGGCGCAATTCAAAAACGGGCACGGCTTGGCCGAAACTTATTTTTCGATTGGAGGTGGCTTCGTAATTCAAGAAGATAGCAAACCCACTGAACATCAGACAGTTACACTACCCTACCCCATTGACCGTGAGGCCGACCTGCGGCGATATGTGGAGGCCAAGGGGCAGTCCATTTCAGCGATAGTTTGGGAAAATGAGCTTGCCTGGCGAAGCGCTGAGGAAATCAGGACTGGACTGCTCCACATCTGGGACACCATGCTCCGATGCATATACACAGGCTGCCACACCGACGGCGAACTTCCGGGCGGGCTTCAAGTACAGCGTAGGGCACATGCCATCAACGACAAACTGCTGGCAGGAACCGAATACACAACCATCAATGGCTGGATGAAAACCATTCAAATTAGTGGGGCTTCATTCGCCAATGTCACCAAGTGGGTAAGCTGTTTCGCCTTGGCCGTCAACGAGGAGAACGCTTCTTTCGGTCGGGTAGTCACAGCCCCAACCAACGGAGCTGCGGGAGTGATACCCGCCGTGCTGATGTACTACCGCTGTTTTTGTGAAAACAATGGGGACGAAGACGTTATTAAATTCCTGCTGACCGCAGGCGAAATCGGGAGCTTGTTCAAAAAAGGCTCTACTATTTCGGCGGCAATGGGGGGTTGTCAAGCAGAAATCGGCGTTTCATCGGCAATGGCCGCCGCCGCCTTGACCGAATGCATGGGGGGCAGCCCGCAACAAGCATTGATGGCCGCTGAGATAGCGATGGAGCACCACCTTGGACTCACTTGCGACCCCATCAATGGGCTGGTTCAAATTCCGTGCATCGAGCGAAACACGATGGGCGCCATGAAAGCCATCACGGCTTCGCAGATTGCGCTATCCAGCAACCCCAACTTGGCTAAAGTAAGCCTTGACCAAGTTATCAAAACGATGTGGGAAACCTCCCTGGACATGAACGACAAGTACAAGGAAACATCGGATGGCGGCCTAGCTGTGAACGTATCCGTGCTAGTGCCGGAGTGTTGATTTTTATTGTATTTTTCCTTTCAGGGAAAACAATGGCTGAGGAAAAACAGTGCTTATTTCTGCACAATTCCGCCACTTAGCTTTTCGCCGTTTTCGTAGGTGTAACGCATGGACACTTCCCCTTTTTCGTTGTAAAACAAGTGCTCACCGTGCTGCTTGCCTTGCTTGAAAGCAATTTCCTGCTGCACTTTGTCCTGCCCATCGAAATATTTTTTGAAAATACCGTCTAGTTGGCCCTCCAAGTAGTAGCCCTCTTCTTCCTTTCTGATGCTCTTGTATTTCACAAAATGGCCATGCAAAAGGTTGTTTCGGTAATTGCTGACCAAGGAAACTTGGCCGTATGGTGCGAACTCGAAATAGGGGCCATTTAGCACCCCATCCACGTAATTCGCCACTTTCAGCGGCAGGTCTTTTTCTTTTTGATAAACAACCCACTCGCCATGTTTTTTGCCATTTAGGATGGTACCCGACTCAAGCAATTTGCCTTTGGCATCTTTCAGGGAGGCTTGTTGCATATCGGAACCGGGCAGGGAGGTGATTTCAAATCCTTGAAGGTTCATTGCCTCAGCTGTGGCAGGTTTTTCGCTACATGCAGCAATGAACCACAGGATAGCAAAAGTCAAATATTGGATTTTCATGGCAATCTTGTTTTACTTTCACTTTGCTATGCAAAATCCAAACCCAATTCTAAGCTTGCACTTACTTTTGCTACTCATAAATC
>JALOMF010000633.1 GCA_025455635.1 Saprospiraceae bacterium
AATCGGACCTAAGCCCAGCTACCATGCCCGCAATCCAAAATCCGCCATCAATCGTACTCCTCAGCCCAGCCCATCCCCTTCGGGGTGGCATTGCCGCCTTCACCGAGCGCTTCGCAATGGAGCTTCAAAACGAGGGATACGAAGTAATAATCTATTCTTTTTCCCTGCAATACCCCGGTTTTCTGTTTCCGGGCACCACCCAGTTCAGCAGCGACCCAGCGCCGCAGGGCCTGACTATCCGCACTTGCGTGAACTCCGTAAACCCCCTCAACTGGCTGAAAATCGGGCTGGAGCTTCGCCGCCTCCGCCCCGACCTCATCGTGTCCCGGTTCTGGCTGCCCTTCATGGGGCCTTGCCTTGGCAGCATCCAGCGGCTGGCCCGTGGCAACGGCCACACCAAGGTAGTGGCCATCGCCGACAATGTGCTGCCCCATGAGAAGCGGCCGGGCGACCGACTTTTCACCCGTTGGTTCATCAATGCTTGTGACTCGTTTGTGGTGATGAGCAAGTCCGTGCTGGATGATTTGCGCCAATTTACACAGCGGCCAGCTGTGTGTACGCCGCACCCTGTTTACGATAATTATGGTGAAAAATCGCCGAAGGCCGAAGCGCTCTTACATCTCAGGCTGCCCGCAGCGAATGGCTACCTGCTCTTTTTTGGCTTCATCCGGGACTACAAGGGGCTAGACCTCCTGTTGGAGGCGATGGCCGACGAACGCATCAAAAACATGGGCGTCAAGCTGGTGGTGGCGGGGGAGTATTACGGCAACGAAGAGAAATATGCAGCGCTGATTGACCGCTTAAGTATTGAGAATCAATTGGTTATGCGGACAAGCTACATCTCCAACGACGAGGTACGGCACTATTTCGGCGCTGCCGACCTCGTGGTGCAGCCTTACCGCACGGCCACCCAGAGCGGGATTTCGCAGATGGCCTATCATTTTGAAAAACCGATGGTGGTAACGGACGTGGGGGGCTTGGCGGAGATTGTGCCCAACGGCGAAGCTGGCTACGTTGTGCCAGTGAGTGCGGGTGCGATTGCCGATGCGATTGTTGATTTTTTTGTAAACAAAAGGTCAGCAGCTTTCAGTGCTGGCGTTGCCGAAGGCAAGGCAAGGTTTTCTTGGGGAAACATGGTGCGGGCCGTGGTGAATGGGCGCTAGGCCCTGGGTAAAGTGCCAGTTTCTAAGCACTCCGCAGTTGCAGGCCCAAGGGTTTTCAATCTTTGGGCAGTATGATTTTGGTAATGTTCAAGACCTGCTTGACGAAAGCCAAATCAAACAACATTATCAAGCTTTCTTTTTCCTCTTCAATTTCAATGGTTTTGGCATTTGCGATGGGCGCTTCAATGCTGGTAGCGGCTTGGTGCAGATAGATGTAGCAAGAGAGGCTTAGGACGACCATGCCAAGTAGAAAGGAAGTGGGAATTGACATTTTTTTCATCTGGAGCGAATTGAGTTGTGCAAAATAACGGGAGTTTGTTCTAAAGTCACCTCGAATAATTGTCGAAATCTACCAATTATGATACGGCCTTGATGAACTTCTGATTTTCAGGGACGAAAGAACAAGCTTAATGACAGCAAGAACCGGAAAAAGGTTGGAAGGGCGCTTGTTTTTTCTTCAAAAAGTGAAAAACAAAAATTCTCCCAACGCTCAATTTGTGGTCAGCACAAAATTGCGGAGGCTCTTGCGGTACTCAGAGGGGGTTTGGCCCGTCACGATTTTGAACTGCTTGTTGAAATGCGAAAGGTTGTTGAAGCCGCTATCAAAACAGGCGCTGCTGATGCTGGGGCTTTCGCCAGCGAGCAAGTTGCAGGCACGGGCTACCCGGTACTCGTTCAGGAAGTCGGTGAAAACCTTGTGGTTTAGTTTTTTGAAAAATCGGCAAAAAGCAGGAGTGGTCATGTTGATGTGGCCCGCCACTTCGTCTTGTGAAAACTGTCTGTTGAAATTGGCTTCCACGAACTCGAACACCTGCTTCATCCGGTGGTGGTCTTGTGGCTTTACCTCGGCACTGATATTGTTGATGTTCAGGTGCACAAACTCTTGGGAGGTCGCCATGATTTGAAGGATGTGCAGCAGCTCTGCCAACCTGTAAAAATTGTCCATTTCGACCATCCGCTGCAAGATTTGCCCAACCTCCCATCGGGTATGGCCATGAAAGGTGACGCCTGACTTTGCCCGCTCAAAAAGTTGTTTCACGGCAGCCAGCTCAGGCAGGCACATGAAATCCTTGCCCAAGAAATCCCCCCGCATCTGCACGACGACTTCCACATGCTGTTCGTAAAGTTCTTGGGCAAAGCCTAGGTGGGGGATGTTTGGCCCCAGGAAAATCAAATCCCCATCTTCGTAGTAGCTGATGTGGTCGGAGATTTGGCGTTTGCCACGGCCATTTGAGATAAAAACTATCTCGTACTCAGGGTGGCAGTGCCAGTAGGGTAGGCTGGAGCAGTTCTCTTCCGTGAACCTCCGAACGGTGAATGAGCTGCCAAAGGAGGGTTGGAT
>JALOMF010000634.1 GCA_025455635.1 Saprospiraceae bacterium
CCCTTGCTGTCGTCATCGTCGTCGTCGTCATTGGATTCAAGGTAAACCTTGAGGAAGCCGTCGAATTTCAGCACTTCCCCCTCTGCCTGCAAGGGCGAGCCGGGATGCGTCGAGATGCCGATTTTTACGATGGTGCGCTCAAGCTCTGCATCTGACATTTGGCTGGCGATGGTTCGTTTCCATATCAACTCATACAGCCGCTGCTGGTCACGGTCGCCAGGTATAGTATGGTTGTTGATATAAGTGGGGCGGATGGCTTCGTGCGCCTCCTGTGCGCCGGCCTTCTTGGTTTTGTAGCGGCGGGTTTGCACGTAGTTTTTACCATATTGACTTTCAATTTCTTGGGCGATGGTAGCAATGGCCATCTCGCTCAAGTTCGTCGAGTCGGTACGCATGTAGGTGATATACCCTGCTTCGTACAGCTTTTGTGCAACAATCATAGTACGGCTTACCGACATGTAAAGTTTGCGGCTGGCCTCCTGCTGCAGCGTAGAGGTGGTGAATGGTTCAGCAGGCTTGCGCTTGGCCGGTTTCACCTCGATGTCGTTGATGTTGAAGGTTGCGCCGATGCATTTTTGCAAAAAAACATTGGCATCGCCTTGGTTTTCAAAGCGTTCGGGAGCTTCTGCTTTCAGCACAGACACCTTGCCTTCGGCGCTCTTCACGTTGAACTCGGCTGCGATTTTGAAAAATGGTGTTGACTCGAACGCTTGGATTTCCCGCTCCCGCTCCACCACCAGCCGCACAGTGACCGACTGCACCCTGCCTGCGGAGAGCTTGCCCTTTACTTTTTTCCAGAGCAGTCCCGACAGTTCGTAGCCCACGAGCCTGTCCACGATGCGGCGGGCCTGCTGGGCGTCCACGAGGTTGAGGTCGAGCTTGCGGGGCTGCGTGATGGCCTTCTGGATGGCGGGCTTGGTGATTTCGTGGAAAACGATGCGCTTGGTGCTGTGCTCATCCAGGCCGAGCACTTGGCAGAGGTGCCAGGAGATGGCTTCGCCCTCCCGGTCTTCGTCCGTTGCGAGCCACACTTCGTCCACTTTTTTCACGGCGTCCTTGAGTTCCTTCACCACCTTTTGTTTGTCGGGTGTGACGATGTAATTGGGCTTGAAGTCGTGCTCGATGTCAACGGAAATGTCTTCTTTGGGCAGGTCACGCACGTGGCCGTAACTGGACTTCACGGTGAAGTCGCTCCCAAGGAATTTCTCGATGGTTTTCGCTTTGGCTGGAGACTCTACGATGAGGAGATTCTTTGCCATAGGTCTTCGTTAGTTTTGGATATAATGGTGGAAAGGCAACGTTCAAATCCGTTCAGATACCAATGATCGAGGGCATGTGAATTGGGCAAGTCGCTGCCAAGAACGGCGCAAAAGTATAAATTTTGAAAAACCAAGCGGCAGCTACTTGGGTTCCCACATTAATTTAATGCGATACTTGGCCCTTTTGAAGGCCATCAGAGTTGTGTTCACCGCAGGCTTGTGTGCAGGAAACAAAGGCCGAGAGCCAGCTACCAAGCACTAGTTTTTCTTTTCTTTGGGTTTTTCAATTTGCTTGGTTTCTTCATGCAAAATAGTGCTCCCTTCCAGCCGCTTGCGCTTTTCCGCTTCTTCTATTTCGTGAAATTTCTTCACAAGCTCCTTCACGTCCAGCGGTTTTTTGGTCAAACTGCGGTGGTAGATGGTAATCAGGAACCGCACCATGTTGTCGGGGTGGTGGATGCCCATGTCTTGCAGGTACTTGGAGAGGCGTGACCCCTCGTAGAGGCTCCAGTTGTGGGTCATCCAGCGGCCAAGGCTGAAAAAGAGCCTCGTGGCGGCCTCGTCCTCGGTCACGGCACCGAACTTCGCTTTCGATGGGGCATCTATTTTTTTGTTCAATTCCAAGATTACCTCGTTCACGTCCTTCGGGATGTAGGTCCCGTAGAGCACCTCTTGCCGCAAACGCCAAGCGTATTTCTCAGTTTCGGAGCGCTCTTTGGTCGTGTCAACTTGGGCATGTGCCCCTGTTGCGAAGCAAAACGAAAGAAAAAACAATAAACCTAATTTGTTCATTTTCAGGATGTTGTGATTTGTGTTGAGGGGTTTCGACATTTGCGGGTAAAAAAATAACGGCCAACTAACGAGCCGAATTGCGGTGTTCTTGCATATTGCGCTGATAAAATCTTGCCGCAAAATTAATTGCTCCACTTTTTTAAAACGCAAATTGACGATGAAGCCACGCCATAAAATTCTTTTTCTAGACAAAGCCCATCCGTTTTTGGAGGCCCGGTTGACCGAACTTGGCTTCGAGTGCCACACCGATACTACCAGCCCCAAAGCGGCGGTGGAGGGCTTCATTGGCGACTACAGCGGCGTGGTCATGCGCAGCCGATTCCGCATTGATGCCCGATTTTTGGAGCAGGCTGCCAAGCTGCGGTTCTTGGCAAGGGAGGGCGTTGGCTTGGAGCATATTGACCTCGATTTTGCTGAAAAATGCGGCGTGAAGGTGCTGATTTCCCCGGAGGG
>JALOMF010000122.1 GCA_025455635.1 Saprospiraceae bacterium
CCCGCTCCCACAGGGCGACGGCCAGCGCCTTTCACTCCGTGCACAGACCAACGGGCGCTTCTTCCAGTCCTACAACATATCGTTCACAGAGCCTTGGCTTGGTGGCAAAAAGCCCAACTCGCTCACCGTGGCGGGCTTCATGTCCATCCTTTCAAATGGCTACAACCGCAACAGCGAGCTTTACGGCAAATTGACCAACGGCGGCGTCACTATCAGCCTCGGCACCCGCTTGAAGAAGCCGGACGACAACTTTGTTTCTTCCACAGCCTTGAACTTGCAAGTCATCAAGCTGCAAAACTATACGCAGATAGGTCGCCTCTTCCGTACCGACGAAGGCGAGACCGTGGCCGAGGGCACGTTCAGGAATTTCAGCATCACGCAGACCATTGCCCGCACCACCATCAACAACCCCATTTTCCCGCAGGAAGGCTCACGGGTACAGGTGTCCGTACAGTTGACGGCCCCCTATTCGCTGTTCAGCAAAAAAGACTACAGTGAATTGCCGCCATCCGAACGATTCAAATACCTTGAGTACCACAAGTGGAAAGTGAACGCCGAGTGGTACCAGACATTGGTAGGCAAACTGGTGATAAAAGCAGATGCCAAATTCGGCTTCTTGGGCACTTACAACCAAGACATCGGCATTGCGCCGTTCGAGCGCTTCCAGTTGGGCGGCGACGGCCTCAACAACCAGCAGTTTGGCTTCTTCAACGGTACCGAAATCATCAGTGCGCGTGGCTATAAGCCCGGCGACTACGAAAACAACCGGTTCAAGAACAGCACGACCGACATCAACGCCACGCCACTCTACCAAAAAGTGACGCTGGAACTGCGCTACCCGCTATCGCTGAACCCAAGTTCGACGATATATGCACACGTGTTTGCGCAGGGCAGCAATGCTTGGCGCAGGGCTAGGGACTTCAATCCGTTCGACATGAAGCGGTCGGTCGGCGGTGGCCTTCGCGTCTTCCTGCCGATGTTCGGTGTACTTGGCTTCGATTACGGCCTTGGCTTCGACAAGTCGAACCCAAGCGGGAAAATCTCCAGCCTTGGCACTTTCAACATCGTGCTTGGTTTCGAGCCAGAGTAACGAACACGAGTTTTATGGATGAAAACGGGAAGGTGGCACTGCTGCGTTCCCGTTTTTTTATCTTCGCTCCGCAAAAAGCATTTGCCTACAGGCGCTCGCCGAAGTCGGCTTACTTCACCCGGGCGCTTCAATACTGTTCAAGCAATATTTCAAAAAACTGCACATGATAAAAACCGACATCTGTATCGTGGGGGCAGGCCCAGGAGGGGCGGCGGCGGCGCTCCGGCTCAGTCACCTCGGCATCCCCAGCGTGGTGGTCGAAAAAGCTGTTTTTCCCCGTGACAAAATCTGCGGCGATGCCATCAGCGGCAGGGCGCTGACCATCCTTCGGCGCATAGACCCCGGCATCATCGACCGCTTTGACGCTGCCAGCAGCGAGCAGTTCAGCGTGTGGGGAATCCGGTTTGGCGCACCCAACGGAGCGCAAATCGACGTGCCCTTCAAGCCCAAGTACGACCCCATCGCTGACCCCAAGCAGGGCTACGTCAGCAAGCGGATTGATTTCGACAACAGGCTGGTGGATGAGGTGAAAAAAAGGGACAATATTGCCCTTCACCAAGGCATTTCCATCGAGAAGTACGAGCGCATCCCCGAAGGGTACCTGCTCTCCAATGCCGATGGCAGTTTTCAGGTGCAGGCCCGGTTGCTCATCGTCGCCAACGGTGCGCATTCCGCATTTTCAAGGCACCATGCTGGGCTGGAAAAGGATGAGGCTCACCATGCTGGTGCCGTCAGGGCCTACTACCGCAACGTGAAGGGACTGCACCCCGACAATTTCATCGAATTGCATTTTTTGAACGAACTAAATCCCGGCTATTTTTGGATTTTCGGGCTGCCCGGCGGCTACGCCAACGTGGGCGTGGGCATGAGGAGCGACTTTATCAGCCGCCGCCGTTTTAACCTGACCAAGAGCCTGGAGGACATCATCGCCAACCACCCTTCGTTCAAAGACCGCTTCAAAGACGCAGAGCGCCTGGGCAAGACGATGGGCTATGGCTTGCCACTTGGCTCCAAGAGGCGCCTGATTTCTGGTGACCATTTCATGCTTGTGGGCGATGCAGGGCACTTGATTGACCCACTGAGCGGCGAGGGCATCGGCAACGCCATCAACAGCGGCTACATTGCTGCCGAGCAGGCGCAGCAATGTTTGGCAACCAATGATTTTTCGGCAAACACGATGCTGGCGTACGACCAGCGGGTGCATCGGGTGCTTGGCAAGGAAATGGAACTGAGCTACCGTATCCAGCGCATAATGGCCCGGCCTTGGCTCATCAATTTTGTGACCAACCGCATCGTGCGCAACCCTAGTCTGCTTTATTTGATAGCAGCGATGTACACCGACTTGGACATGAGGAAGCGGGGCCTCAATCCGTTTTTTTGGATAAAGGCTTTGATGAAAAAAAGCAGTTGATGGGTACGCCCAAAATGCAAATGCGCTATCGGCAGCCAGTGTGCCAATAGCGCATTTTTATTCATAATAACCTGATAAACAAGCTTTTGTGGCGATGACTACTAATAGTCGTCGTCTGAGCCGCTATCGTCTGGAATATCTTCGTAATTCCCGCCGTCATCGAAGGAGTCGTGCTTCTCCTCCATGCCGCCCTTTTCGTAGTCGTCATCGGCAGCATCATCGGTGCCGCCGCCGTCGTAGGCATACTCCTTGTCGAAATCGAAGTCGAGGTCGTCATCTTCCTCCACGTTGACGGGTTTGACAGGCTTCGTGGGCTTGCGGATAACCTTGGTGATGATTTTCGGCGTGGATGAGATGGCTTTTTCCTTTTTCTCGGCCTGTTCCAGCGAAATTGGCGCTTTTTCAATGACCTTTTTCGGAACTTCCACCGCTTCGGCAGCCTTGGCTTCTACGCTCTTGGTGGCGGTTGGCACGGCCAGCAGTCGGCGTTTTTCGATGAGGTGACCCGTCACAAGGCAAATACCGTAGGTCTTGTTCTTGATACGGATGAGCGCATTCTCCAAGTCCTGTATGTACTTGCGTTGGCGAATGGCCATGTTGTTCAAGAACTCGATATCGTTGTTGGTGCTGGAGTCGTCCATCCAGTCGCCACCGTGGTCGTCGCCGCTGTTTTCTGTGATTTCGAGAATCTGCTCCTGCAGGTAGGCAAGCTCCTGCACGGCAGTTTCCAGTTTTCCTTCGACAAGCACCCTGAACTCCTCCAGGTCGGAGTCGTTGTAGCGGGCTGTCGTATTCTGGTTTTGTGCTTCCATTATATTGCAAAAATTTCGTTTTCCGTAAATAGGGGCGCAAAATAAAAGTAAATTTTTGAATTGATTTCAAAAAAAATCACATCTGTGCCGCCCATCCGGTATTTCAATTAAAACGTAGGTTTACCATTAAGTCACAGGCTTCGTTTTTGTTCAAAAAAGCCTGTAAAATAGTCCCGAATACTACCAATGCAGGTAGTGGAACCGTGCCTTGCCCAAACTGTTTAACTCAAACGCAGGCGCTGGCATTTTCAAAAAATTCAATGACTTCAACACCGCCCGCAACCATCGGTGCCGGGTGGGTATCCTTGTCCAATCCACGTCGAGCGAAAGATAGCACTGCCGATACCGAGGGTAGCGCACCGGGTCAAGCTCAAAAACAACGCCATCTTCCGACTCCCATTTGTTCTCCACGCCGCCGTACATGTTGCCAGCGCCGTAGCCCAGGGCTAGGTTGAGCCATTTCGGGAACTTGGATTCCGACTTGTTCGGCAAAAAGGAGTGGATATTCACGGAACTCCACACGGTCAGTGCGTTATAATCCTTGAGCAGCACGCTGAAAAAAGTGGTGCCGTACAGCCCCGCCGCCCGTTGGTCGAGGGTGGTGATTACGGTGCCATCGGCGGAGTAGAGCGGCTCCTGCGGGTAGCCCGGCCTTATGCCAGATACTTTTAGCTGGATGCGCTGCTCCTGCCAGGCCAGCTCCTGACCAGCGAAAAGCCCCGCCCCCGCCAAGTTGAAGCCCATGTCGTAGCTGGAAAAGCCCCATTCCTCCGAAAAACCGTCCATCACTTCGATGGTGGACAAGATGCCAAGCCCTACGCCCACCGAGGTCCAAAGGGCGCTGCGGCGGCTCATGCCCGTCCAGCGGGCACCCTCGAAGGCATAATTGCAGGCCATCCAAGTAGAGAAAAAATGCCCCGCCTTGTCCATCTGATTCCATTCGTCCAAGTCGTCGAAGCCGTGGAACTTGGTGAGCGGATAATCCTTGTACCAAGCGCTCCAAAGTGCCGTGCTGAGGCCAGCATATGCCGCTGTGCCCGTGCCCGCCATTGCCCAAAAGCGCTTTTTGTCGAAATTGGGGGCGGGTTCGAGGGAAAGGAGTTTGGGGATGCTAGCCAAGGTATCCTGCAACGATGATTGGGCGCTAGTGCTGCAACAATAAGCCAAGGATAAAAAAAAGACTGTTCCAGCTATCAAGCGATTCATAAAACAATGATGGTTGGAGTATTTATAAAAGAGGATGGGTTGTAAAGGAAAAATTGCTCAAGCCGCAATCAATTCCTGCGGCATAAAAGCTTGAAGCTTTGCTGGTTCTGGACAGTTAGCTTCGTTGAAAAATGTATGGGTCTCCGGCAGGGCCTGTTTTTTAAGTTCAACAGTGGAAAGTGTACGTTGATTGGAAAAATTCAATTCCGGGTTAATATCTACCAAGTACCATGATTTGTCAGGTGCCAAAAGAATAAGTGCTTTTTCACTGATGACTTGCTGCACGTAAGCTGCCAAGAGGTCTTGTGTTGTCCTGAAAACCAGCCAGGTATGGCCGTCCGATGTTACGTCCATCCATTTGTAGATAAACAACGCTCCCTTCTTGTCAAGGAAAAGTGACATCATCGGGCCTTCGAACCATTCAATGTCGAGCAGCTTTTCTTGTTCTTTAAAATTCATTGGCTTAAATTTTTTCAATGCTTTTCACCTGCTTTTTCAAATCTGCTTCTTCTTACTCATGGAAGGTGAAATGTGAGAAATTGTCCATGTTTTGCTGGCTTCCAATTCCATCTTCTTTATTCAAGGCAATACCCGCCAAATGGTCGCCTACAAGGTTGCTGAAATTCCCCCTCGTTTTTTCCATCATCTCCTCGAATTTCGCTTTCGCACCTTGTGGCGATTGGAACAAAGATAACCCAAAGCCCGCACATTTGGAAGCCAAGTCGTTGACGCTATTTACCCTGGCTGGTTGAATAAGCAGTGCGGGTAAAAAATTGTTGGGGTCATCTAGGGCCTGTGAAACGAAACAAAATGCAATCGTCCCCAATGGTTCGTATCCACTTGGTGGACAACCGGTTAGCTTATGTTTGTCGAATGCTTTTTGGTATTTAAAATTCATGAGCGTTCAATAGTTTTTGGGTTGGGCGTTCCGATTTACTTTGGAACGCCCAAACCCATGTCTTTCAAAACTACTCCACCACCACCTCGTCCACAAACAGCCAAGCCTCGTTCCCTGCGCCCTGTGCTCCATCCGGTATCACGCCGAACCTCGTGGCATGAACCTTCAAATAGCGGGCTTTTGCTTGCGCAATCGGCAATTTAACATCCACCACCTTGCTTTCTCCAGCCGGGATGGCAGTCGTTTTTCCAATTGGCGAGTACGTCTTGCCATCGGCAGAACTTGAGACTTCGACAGCCTTTGGCGGATAGACCCACTGCCCGGGGCCATTGAAAAAGCGCATGGACACGGCACTGATGGCTGTCTCCGCCCCAAGGTCTATCACCGCCTCAAAGTCCTTGCCCTCGAAGCCGAGCCACTCCGTGCCGCCATACCGCTCACTGGGGCCAGCCACGCCGTTGAGGACGCTGCCGGGGCCAGCACCGCTGTATTTTTCGGCGGGGGCATCGGTCAGGATGATGAGTTTCCCGGCGGCTTTGTGCAGTTGGAAGGCCAGTTCGGCGCCTTGCCCAATTGGGCTGCCATTTTCAAATGGCATTGCCTTCACCGTCCCATTTTTTTCAATGGCAAATGGTTTTTCATAAAGCGTGCTGCTGGCCGTTGGCGCCGTGCCATCAAGGGTGTAGCGGATTTCGACACCCGCCATCTTGGGCGACAAACCAAGGAAAATGCCCTTGCCGTCGCCTGCCGAGATATTGGTTTTTACGTCGTAAATTTTGTTCGCAGCGTTCACCCCCATCGCCTTCAGGCGCTTTAAATGGTGGCTCAAGCGCCCCACAAAACCATCGTAATCACGGCTGGCCTGCGGCGACCAGGCAATCTCGGCGATGGCGCAGGCACGTGGGTAGGCCATGTATTCCAGCTTCGCAATATCGGGGATGTACTCCGTCCAAAGGTTGGCCTGCACGCCGAGAACGTGCTTGTGCTGCTCCGGGGTCAGGTCGGTGGGGTCGGGGTTGTAGCTGTAAACCTTGTCGAGCGGCAGGTAGCCACCGATGGCCAGCGGTTCGTTCGGGTCTTGCGATTGGTAGTAGTCGAGGTAGCAGAAGTCGGTCGGGGTCATGATGACGTCGTGGCCCTGTTTCGCTGCCGCAATGCCGCCCTCGGTGCCCCGCCAGCTCATCACGGTGGCATTGGGGGCGAGGCCGCCCTCCAGAATCTCGTCCCAGCCGATGATGCGGCGGCCCTTCGAGTTCAGGAATTTTTCCATGCGCTGGATGAAATAGCTTTGTAGCGCATGGCTGTCCTTGATTTTTTTCTCCGCCATCAAATCCGAGCAGAATTTGCTGTTTTCCCAAGCCGTTTTCGGGCATTCGTCGCCGCCGATATGGATGTACTCTGAAGGGAAAATGGCCATCACCTCCGTCAGCACGTCCTCCAAGAACTTAAAAGTGACTTCGTTCGGGCAAAAAACATTGTCGTAAACGCCCCATTTGGTGCCTACCTCGGCGGGTTGGCCCGTGCAGCCAAGCTCCGGGTAGGCAGCAATGGCCGCCAGCGCATGGCCCGGCATCTCGATTTCCGGGATGACGGTGATGAAGCGCTCGGCGGCGTAGCGCACGATTTCACGGGCTTCGTCCTGAGTATAAAAACCGCAGTATTGCTTGCCATCGTACCGCTGCGGCGTGTCGTTGTAGTGGCCCACGAGCGTCTCTTTGCGGCAAGCCGCCACGGTCTGCAACTTGGGGTATTTTTTGATTTCGAGGCGCCAGCCCTGGTCTTCGGTGAGGTGCCAGTGGAAGCGGTTCATCTTGTGCAGCGCCATAAGGTCAATGTACTTTTTCACGTCATTTATGCTGAAAAAATGGCGGCCTACGTCGAGGTGCATGCCCCGGTAAGCATAGCGGGGAGCGTCCGTTATTTCCACGCAAGGGATTGATAATGAGGCGGTTTTGCCTATTTCGGCATCGGTAGGCATGAGCTGCCGCAGGGTCTGCACGGCGTAGAACGCACCTGCGCCCGTCTTGGCCTTGATGGTCACTTCAAAAGGCGTGACGAGCAGCGAGTAACCCTCTTCAGAAGCGATCTTCGGGTCAATTTCAAACAAAAAAGCGTCCTTGCCCTCGTTGCCTTCCACGGGCGCAATGGTCGTCCCCGTCGCCTTGATGAGCAGCGATGCGAGGTGTGCGGCGGCGCTTTTCAGCCCTTCGTCCTTGGAGGCGAGCAGGATTTTCGTGTCGCCTGTGATTTTGAACTCACCCTGTAGCTCGATGAGGCTGACGGGCTGCGGGATGATGTGATAACGGGACACGTCGCTGGTAGCTGCCGCAGTTGGTGCGGTCGCCGTTTTTTCATTTTTACACTGGGTAAAAATGAGTGCGAGGAGGAGGATTGAATACCGTTTTTTCATGTTGAAATTGGTGTTTCGTTTATGTTTTGCAGTGAAAGTTGATTCATTTACAACGGATAAAAAATGGGCACCAGTATCAAAATTGCGATGAAAAGCAGCACCGTGGCCAAGCTGCCCACCTTGAAGAAATCCGCAATCTTGTAGCGCCCCGGCCCATACACCAAGATGCAGCTCGGCTCGAACGGCGTGATGAGCGACACTGAAGCGCCCAGCATTACCCCCAAAGCAAACGAAATGGGGTTCGCCCCAAGCCCCCCCGCCGATTCCAGCGCCACGGGCAGCACCACCAGCGCCGCCGCCGCATTGCTCATGGGCTGGGTGAGCAGCATCGTGAGCACCACGTAGGCCGCTAGCACGGCCAGTGGCCCCATGCCCCCAAACCAGTCGTTGATATGTTCCGCCAAGAACTCCGCCGCCCCCGTTTTTTGCAGCGCTACCCCGAACGACGACATGCCGCCGATGAGCACCAGCAGGTTCCACTCGATTTTTTCGTAAGCCTCGTCCGGCTTGATGCACTTGAACACCACGCAAAGAAAGGCCGCCAGCATGAATGCAATGGACAACGGAATGACGTTGAAACTGCCCAACAGGATGGCCGCCACGAAAAAACTGCTCGACAGCGCTGCATTCCTCCTGCTGCGGCTCGGCTCGTAGCTGTGCTCTTGAAGCACCACAAAATCGCTGAAAGACTGCCGAAAACGGATGGTATCCGCTGGCCCTTGCACCAGCAGGCGGTCGCCGGGCTTTATTTCCGTGGCCCCGATTTTCTCCGACAGCGTCTGCCCGTCCCGGTTGATGGCGATGACGGTCAGGCCGAAGCGGCGCTTGAATTCCGCCTCCTTCACCGTCATGCCCACGAAGTCGTTGGTGGGCAGAATGAGCAGCTCCGCAATCTGGATGTCCTCTGACACGAGGTCGTCGGCGGCCTTGGCGTCGGCGAGGATGTCAATGCCGTTGGCGTCCTTCACTTTCATCAGCTCCTCCAAGCTGCCCTCCACGAGCAGGATGTCGTTGGCCTGCACCACCGAGTCGGCATCGGCGATGGCGTTGCGGCCGTCCCGAATGATGTTGAGCACCCGCAGCCCGATTTGGCTGACGACGGTCTGACGGATTTTGCGGCCCACGAGCGATGATTTTTCCTTGACCAAAATCTCGGTGAAATACTGTTGCTGGCGCAAATCCTGCATCATGTCCACAGCCTGGTAGTCGGGCAGCAGCCGCATCCCCACCGTGGCCAAAAACACGATGCCGATGACGCAGAGCACGATGCCGATGGGTGCAAAATCGAACATTCCGAAGGGTGGCAGCCCGTTTTTTGCCAAATAAGCGTTCACCGCCACGTTCGTAGATGTGCCGATGACGGTGCAGGTGCCACCAAGAATGGAGGCAAAAGCCACGGGCATGAGCAGCTTCGATGGGCTGATATTGAGCTTGCGGGCCAGCCCCACCACGGGGGCCACGAACATGGCCGTCACCGTGGTATTGTTCATGAAGGCGGAGGTGAAGCTGACGGCGGTCATCAGGATGAGCGGTAGGGACTTCACCCGGTTGCGGGTCCAGGTGAACAGCCGATGGCCGAGCATATCCAGCACGCCCGCCTTTTGCATCGCTGTGCCCACCACGAAGATGGAGGCCAGCATGACGATGAAATCGCTGCCGAAACCCGAAAAAGCTTCGGTGGGCGTGAGGATGCCCAGCACCGTCAGCACCAGCAGCAGCCCCACGGTGATGACGTCCACACACAGGGATTTTCTCCGTGGCAAATAGCACCACGGCTACTACTAGCAAGCCTAAGACCAGTGTGATTTCCATCGGTTGTGCGTGGGTTTGGAATTGAGCAAAGGTATCAAAAATGCCTTTGGTACTTATTTTATGTTTGTGTAAAAAACGGTGAGGAATCTTCCCAGAAACTTACTGCATATTTGGTGCAACAAGCGCCCGTAAGCCTTGTCATTTTCCTTTTCAAACCACCATTATTTCACAAGCGAAAAAACCTGCGATATGTTCAAAAAGCTCATTCCACTTGCCTTCGTTGCCGCCTGTTTTCAGGCCAATGCCCAAACCACCGATGCCGACCAAACTGCCGTCATCGCCACCAT
>JALOMF010000123.1 GCA_025455635.1 Saprospiraceae bacterium
GAGGATCCTCAGCTCCCATTACGATACACTTGCCTAAATGGACACACTCGCGGGATTTTGACAGGACAGCCGTAACAACGACTATCGGCTTTTTCACATTCATTACGGGATCTTGCCACGCAATACTTTCGATACCCAAATGGCGGCTTCGTTCATCGGCTACAAGCACCCCGTCGGCTTTAGCAAGCTGGTGGAAAGCGAGCTGAACATCGAAGTGAGCAAGGGCTACACCGTGACCGACTGGGAAAAAAGGCCGTTTCAGCCCAAACAGCTCAAGTACGCCCTACACGATGTGATTCACCTCTACCAGCTTTGGGTGAACATCACCAAGCAGCTTGAAAAAGCGGGCAGGCTCGCATGGGCCTACGAAGAATTTAAACTACTCGAAGACCCCTCCACCTACGAAACCGACCCTTACCGGGAGGTCTTGGAAAGCAATATCATCAAAAGCCTTCGCCGCAGGGAGCAGGTATTTTTGCTCCGGCTCATGCTTTGGCGCACCGAAGAGGCCCAACGACGAAACCACTCCAAAGAAATGGTGATGCCCAGCAAGTACATCAGTGCCATCGTGCGGGCGGTTCACTCTGGATTGGATGCCCTACAGAACGACCGCCGCCTCCCCGACAACCTCATCGGCAAGTTTGGGAAAAAATTCGTTGAACTGTATGAAGCCCCTGCCACCCAGGAGGAAAAGGAAGTGCTCAGTCGCATCCCCCGTGACAACAGCGACAACCCAAAGCAAGACATTCTCATGGAAATGCTGGACTTGTTGGTGCGGTACAAATGCTTGCAGGAGGGCATATCCCACCACATCGTGATGCCCCGCAACGTGCTGAAAAAAATGAAAAACGATAAGGATTTTTTCGACGACGAAACGTTCTCCGGCTGGCGCCGTGAATTTTTGGGCGAGGAAATCGTGTCGTGGTTCAAGTACCGCCGCAACCTCGCCATCAAGTTCCTCGACGGTAAGTTCGAGCTGAAAATGCAGGAGGCGGAAGTAAACTAGGTTAGAATTCGCCCCTCAGCTGCAGTTTCAGCTCGCTTCTTCGGTTGCCGGAGGTGGCCTCCAAGCCAGTGCCTATCTCCTCCACATTCGGATATACAAAGCTTGCGTAGCGTACCTCCAAGCGGATTTGCCGGCTCACCCGGTAGCCAATATTCGTGTAAAATCGAGTGCCACGGTCAAAGTAGGCAGGTATCGAAAAATCGTTCAGCACGTCCCGCTCGAAAGAATAAAACCGCACATCGTAACCTCCTGTCGAGAAAATGGCGAAGCGGGTGCTCACCGAAAACGGCGAGCCAAGCGGGCTGAAAATCAGCTCCTGAAACATGGCCATCCCCTTCGTTTTGTCATCCACTTGCTCCGAACTGCCCAAGTCCAAACGGCTGCGCCATTCCACGGCCTGGCCCAACTGGAGTGAAAGGTGAAGCCGGGCTTGCAAGTTGTGCCGAACGGCCAACCTGTCCACCACTGTTTCGATGCCGTTGTAGTTTAGCTCCTTTTTTTCGCTCCGCAATTGGGCGTAAACCTCCATTTTCCGGCGCTGGGTATAGGTCACACGCCCCAGCCACTCGCTGCCCTGCGAAGGCGCATCCACTTGAAACCGTAGCCAATCGTGCCGCCACTGGTCGAAGTAGGCGTTCAGTTTCCAACGCTTGTTGGGCTGGGCTTGCAGGCCGACGTAGAGGCCCCTTTCGTTAAAGCCGCCAGCCGTTTCGGCAAATGGTTTTGCGTTCAAAGAATGGTAGTCCCGCTCAAAACTCCGTTGCACAATCGCCAAATCCAACTTCCGGTCGAGGGCAGCCACGAGGCCGTTCACGGTGGCCAGTGCCCCGTTTTTGCTTCGAGCGGTTTCCCCGAAAAAATAGACGTTGCGGAGCGAATAGCCGTAGTCCAAGCTCAGGTTGAGCAAGGTTTTCCCGTTGAAAAAATAGCGGTTATAAAGTGCTGGGTTTCGCTGAAGTTCCTTGTCGAGGTGCTCGTAAAGCACATTGGCACCGAGCATCAGCCGGCGGCCTCGGTACTTGAGCGTGCCCCCTGCCGAGTTTTGCCGGATGGCGCCACGGTCGGCCAGCTCGTTGGCGGTGCGGTGCAGGCCGCTGATTTGCAGCGAGGTGGCGAAAGTCGCATCCGGGTCGTCCAAGTCGTCCTCGGTTTCGAGGTTGGCGTCCCGTTGGCGTGAGGATGCGAAAGCGAGCAGTTCCCATTTTTTACCAAGGTCAACTACAGCCGCTGCCCCCCTGAAAAAATCGAACTCACTTACCGAGGTAAATGGGCGCAAGGGCCTGCCGCTGCGGCTGACCGTGGTGGTGAGCGCACTTTTTCGGGGCGCAAATCCTTGGTACACCATCAGGCCTTGTCCCATTGCGATGGCATAGTCGCCCACGGCCAGTGATTTCACTTTTTTTATGGGATTTCTCAAATACAAATGGGCAGAATAAAAGTCGAAGCCTTTGCGGTTGCTGCCCCTGAAAAACTCCTCTCCAGCGTCCTTTTCAGCCGTGATACCTGCCGAAACACGGTCGCCATTCGTGAATCGGTAACGGAAAAAAAGCTGGTCGGGGCTGCCCAAATAACGGTTTGCCGTTGAGTCTTCCGGTGTTTCGAATCCAGCTTTGTCTTCCAGTTGCCTCGACCACCGCATCAGCACCTGATGCCTTGCGCTGGATAGGGTGGGGGCATTTTTGTTCATCAAGCCCGGTTCGTTCACGGTCACGAACGGCAACAGCAGCTTGATGGTAGCGACATCGTATCCGGGCACGGCCTGTAGCTCGTAAATCGAGACGAGTTTGCCGAAGCTACGGCGGTATTCGGGCAGGGCATTGCGCTGTAGGTCGGTGAGGAACGGGAAGTCGGAAAGGTCGTTGGCGGTGGCCAGGTTGAGGTCGAGCGGGCGGCGGCGAAGGTGGCTCAATCGGTCAAAAAGGTCGTTGTAGTCAAAGCTCCCGTCTTCGTCTTGGCCTTGCGAGTAGCCTTCGAGCAGGTCCTCGCTGATGGTGGGCAGGTTGAGGCTGTCAGTTTGAGCAGCTAGGCTGGCCGTTGCGAAGCAAAAAAGGAAAATGAGTCGGTGCATGTTCATGCTCAAAAACTGAATTTGAGGGCAAAATAGAAATTCCTTGGTGGCGCTGGTTCAAAAGGTTTGCTTGCGTTGATTCGGACGTTGGCGTTGTATTTGGAGTCGAATAAGTTGTTGACCCCTACAAATGGGGATATGTTGAACCCGCCCGCTTTTATCACCAGCCCAAAGTTCAGGTTTGTGAGCAAATATGCTTTGGATTTTTCGTCATTGTTGTCATTGGTAAAAACCTCACCGATGTACTGTGTGGTCAAGCTGGCAAAAAAACTGTTTTTCTCATAAAAAACTGCAGTTGAAACCATTCGCCGAGGAAGTCCGGGCAAGTAGTTTCCACTCACATTATCTCGCCCGGTGTCGTAGTCGGTGTAGATGTATTTGGCAAGACTGAGACTGGAGTTGACCTTGAAATGTTTGCTGATTTTCATGGATGCGCCTAACTCAAAGCCCCTCCTTTCCGATTTTGCGGCATTTCGGTAGTCCACCCCGGTCAAGAGATTGTCGAAAAGGATTATTTCGTCTTCCAGCCATATCATGAAGTAAGTTGCGTCCAGTTGCAGCTTGCCGCCTGCTGCCAAGCATTTCAGCCCTACTTCGCCCGTCTTTGAAATCTGTGGTCGGATGTCTTCCCGCCCATTCGATATTTCCAACAACGTTGGCGTCTCAAAATTGCGGCTCCCGTTCAAAAATGCGCTCAGGGTTGGCAGTAGCTGGTAATTGATTCCCAAGCTTGGGTTGAATGCGAGGTACTGCTTGCCGAAACTGTCGTCAGAAAAGTCAACAAAGAATCTATCTTCAATCCCAATATGGATTTGGTCGAGGCGGACAGCAGGCAACACCGTGAGTTTTTTACCCACATCGAAACGCTGGACTAAGTAAGCCCCAAGCATGGAAAATGATTCAACTTGGTCCAAGGTTGCATCTGTTTTACCCCCGTCGTTGCCGAACCTTGCCCGGTTGTCCACCTGTGTTTCGAGGTCAATCCCAGGGCTTAGTTCCCATTTTACCCGCCCGATTTTGCCCTTGTGCGAAAAGCTGAAAGTGCCACCCGTGAACGACCGCTCCAACTCGACAATATTGCTGAACAGCCTGCTCTCAAAACTGCGGTTGGTGTGGAAAATGCTCGCTTTCATGCTGTTTTTCGGTGAAAACGCCTTGTCGTAGGTCAGCCCGACCCGCAGTTGCCAGAGGTTTTCGCCTACTTTTTGGTTCGCATTGATTGACTTTTTGGGGTCTTCCTCGGCTTCTTCGGCACTGAGGCCACCGGGGTCGTTGGCCTTCGGGCTGTTCACGTAGCTGATTACTGCTTTAAGTGACGAGTTGCCGTTCAGGGGCAACAAAATCCCACCGTTGAGCAAGTAATTGGTCATGCCGCTGTGATTGCGGTAACCCTCGATGCCCGTGTAGGAGCCGTTCAGGGAGTAGAGCAGTTTGTTGGCAATGCCACCGCCCGTCCTGAACTGCAATTTGCGGAAGCGGTAACTGCCGAAGCTCGCCTTGATTTCACCCCATTCTTTGTCGGTAAATTTCATGGTGTTGAAGTTCACGGAACCACCACTGGCATTGCCATACAGCCCGCCCGTGCCGCTCCGAATCACGCTGATGCCCGTGAGTGAACCGGGGTCAACCGCATCCACTTGGGCCGTTCCGTCAGGGGTGCTTTCAGGGAAGCCATCCACCAAGACCTTGATGCCTCGGATGCCAAATGCCGACCTGGCCCCAAAGCCCCGGATGCTCAGGCGGATGTCTTGGGCAAAGTTGTTGCCGTTTTGGACGAAAACGCCGGGTACGCCTGCCAACGCCTCGTCGAGCGAGAGCTGCTGGGTGCCAAGTTGGAGCTGGTTTTCACCAATGCGGGTCATGGAGAGTGGGGTAGAAAGCGCTGCGGTCTCTACCCGAAATGCCGTCACGGTCACTGGCTGCAACTCGTTGATTTTCAACGTGTCAGCATTGGTTTGCTGCGCAAAAACAGGGCCTGCTCCCAATGCTAGGCATGTTGCCACCCACGATTTTAAGCCTATTTTCATGGTGAAAAATTTCACGAAGAAACAAAAAACCGTGGATAGCATCCTGCAAGTCTGGGTTAAGTTTTGCGCTTGCATTTTCACCAAAAAAAAGAAACCGCTCCCTCGCAGGAAGCGGCCCAAATTTTACTCCAAATCTATCTGTCTTGGGTTGGTTGGGGGACTAGGATTTGATAGCTGGGAAGCCGAATTTAGGCTCCCCAGCTTATCGTTTTATCATTTAACAATTGTCATGGAGCGGGTGGCGGTGAAGCTGCCCGATTCGAGTCGGTAATACAGCAGGCCATGTGCCGGCAGTACGCTGCTTTCGATTTCCACTTCGTTGTATCCAGCAGCAAACTGGCCGTTTTTGACCATGATTTGCTTGCCCAGCGCATCGAAAACCGTCAGTTTGGCATCGCCAGCCACTGGCAGTTGGAAGCCGATGGAGGTCTTTTTGCTGAACGGGTTTGGCACGTTTTGGTACAGTTCAAACGGGCGTTTTGCATCGAAACTGGTCGAAGAAGTGCCGCTCGAAGTAACGTTTAGGGATACTTCGTAAAGTTCGGTCGGGTCGCCGATATAAGCCTCTGCGACCGTGAACGATGAGCCGATTCCAATCACGTCGGCGAGGTTTCCGTCGGCAGTTGCTTCAAAGTTGAGCTTGATGACCTCGGTGCCGTCCGCCACCGTCAAGGACGGGTTGTTGTCCCAGCTGGTCGGGATGATGCCGTTGCCCGTCATGGTCAGTCCGAAATGACCGAGGTTGGTCACCGAGGTTTCCACGACTTCCTTGAACGAAAGCACTTCTTTGTTAAACTCGATGGTGAACTGGAAGCCGTACACGGTTGTAAAATCATTTGCTTTTAGCACTACCTGCACTTGCTCGCCCGCTTGGAAACCTTGGTTTTCGAGGTCAAAGTTGAGTATGCCCGTGCTGCGGTCGCCAGTTTCGGTGTTCAGGCCGCTAGCACTTGCGCTGCTGTTTACGTCACCAATTTTTACAGCCACAAAATCGAGGTCGCTCAGGCCCAATGGTAGGTCGTTGATGTTGATGACCTCGGGGAAAACCGTTGCCCAGGGGTTGGTCGGGTTCGGGAACTGGAAGTCCTTGTCCACGAAGCGCCAAGAGGTGTTGTTGGGGAAATCGCTGTGGATGTGCAAGATGAGCTTCCTAATTTCCACCATGTCGAATGTAGTGACGCTGCCCGATTTGTTGGCGTCAGCCGCAATCATTTTGTAAGGCGAACCCAATGGCTGAACCCCCAAGATATGCTTGGAAATCAAGACCAAGTCAAAAGTCGTGACACCATTGGCGGGGTCGTCGTCTTTGTGAGGGGTCACGGTGTAGTCGTCGCCCACGGACAAGCCTCCGAAGCTGTAGGTTCCGCTAGCAGTGGTCATGAAATCTTGGTCGCCGGTATTGCTGTTGAGCATGACGTTCACGCCTTCCACGGGGTCGGTTTCAGCAGTTGCGATGAGACCTTGGAGCGGTGCGCCAGTGGCACAATGGAACAAGTTGTCCTGGATTTCAATCGTAGTGGCGCAATAATCTTGGTTGCCAGCGGCATCCGTCACCCAGATGTTCACGAGGTTCACGCCGATGTCGTTGCAGTTGAAAACCCGGCATGAGTCGTCCACTTCTGGCGAGAAAGTGATGGTCAGGTCGCCGGGGCAGTTGTCGTAGCTGCCGTAGTTGAGTGCGCTTGCGCAAACAGGCACCATGCCCGTCTGCATCAGTTCCACGATGAGGCCGTTTTCACAGATGGCAGTCGGCTTTTTGCAATCCTTCACAATAAAATTCACGATGATTTGGCTGTTGTTGTTGCAGCCGTCCTCCACGAGGTAAAGTATGCGGTGGTTGCCAATCGGCAAAAATCCGTCGAAAAATCCGGTGCCATGCAAATCGTAGGTCAAGTCGCTGTTCAAGTCAATGTGGTAAACCACGTCAAAACCATTGGAGCAGACGCCATCAATTTGGATGGGCAGGAAGACCGCTCCCGAAGTACAAGTGGCATCCTCGCTGCAAAAAACATTGGCGAATGGGTAGCTCAACGCAGGCGGTGTATCGTCATGAATCTTGATGATTTGCTGGTAATGGTACGAACCGAAATTATTGAAATCTTCTTCGTCCACCCACACGCCAGCTGAGTCGTGGTCAATGATTTTTGGTGCTGCGTATTGGTCGTAGGTACACCAGTTGATGACCTTCCAGGTGCGCACGATTTTGTAACAGGCACTGTCGCCCAAGGTTAGCTGGAAATAATCATCGTCGTAGTGAACGGCAAAGAGGTCGCAACCGAAATTGTCAATTATCAACGAATCGGCATTCACGGCATCGTCGCAAGAGCCAACGAAATCAGCAGGGAACTTTAGAATCCAATCAGAGGCTGGCACCACGTAGATGTGCTGCTGGCAGGTTCCGGAGAGGTTGCCGGAATTGTCCACCGCTTTCCATGAACGAATGATATGGCCCTCGCCACAACCGTTGATGTTCTCAACATAAGGCAGCTCTGTGATGGTAGCTTCGCAATTGTCAAAATAGGTTGCATCGCCCAAGCCGTTCAACCATGCTTGTGTAATATCGGCGGGCATGTCCACGCATGGGATAGTTTTCGCCTGTGGCGGGATGCAGATTGGGGCAATTTTGTCATTCACCATTGCAGTCACCATGCACTCGTTGAAATTGCCAAAGCAATCATAAATACGGAGCACGACCATAACCTCTGGCAAATCCTCGCAAGTAAACTCGATGCTGGGGGCAAAATGCCCATCGGGCGCCCCCATCCTTTTAACCACCATATCGTCTAGGCAGCAGTTGTCATAACTGGCCAAGTCAAATGCAGAAGCAGGGACTTCGGTGAAGCCATCGCCGTTCAGGTTCACATCCACTATTTCCAGGCAGATATTGACAGGTGCCGTTTTGTCGGTCACGATTGCTGGCACATCCAGTGTCGTTTCATTTCCGCAGGCATCGCTTACTTTGTAGGTGATGATGCGTTGGCCGATTTTGAGGCCAGGGTGGGGCACGTAGCCGCCTTGTTTGCCGTCCACGCCATTTACATAAACGGCTTCTCCGACTTGCGTGAAAATCTTCACCGTGTAGTCGTTGCAGGAATCGAAAACTGTTGGCGCAGGCAAAAAGTCGGTAGATGTGCAAGGGAAGGGATGCACCCCTTGCAGGTTGGCGTTCAATTCAATCGGAGGAACCGAGACGGTCGGTTTGTTGGAGTCCATGACCGTAATCAACTGTTCGTTGTCGTCACCCTCCAAGTCGCTGGTGATGATTTGCCCGTTGCACCAATTGACAACCACCCAAGTCCTGAGTATTTTGAAGGAATTGCCGCAAACCTGAAGCGTATCGTCGGTGTGCAAATAATTGTACTGGCAGTATGGCCCATCTACCCCGAAAGGAACGCCCGAACCTGTCGTGTGCAAGCTGTCGGTCAGTGGGGTAGGGTTGGTGATATTGGGGTGCAAATCGTACTGCGTACAACTCCAAACCTTGTCCTTCGGGAAATCCACCGGGCCGTTGGGGTTGATGCGAAGCGTCTCGGTGCAGGTGGCGTGGTTGTTGAAATTATCCACTGCATCCCAGGTGCGGGTAATCCAAACACCATTGCAAATATTGCTGTTGTTGACATTGTAGCCCAGCAATGTGACCACGATGGAGTCGTCACAATTGTCGAAAACAGGGGGATGCGGGATAAGTGACAAATCCGCATCACAGCGAATTTCGATGGGAGCTACTGGGCATGCAAACGTCGGATTGAGTTTGTCCTCAACGATGATGGATGACCAACAGGAATTGCCCGAACACTCGTCAATGACCTTACCCGTTAAGGTCATTCCGACATGTGCACAGGTGATACTGTCGCCCAATGGAAATCCTTCCAAGGTGAAAAGATGGACGTGGTATTTATCGTAAGTACTGTAGTTTCCTTCCAACAGGTTGTCGGGATGGATGTGTGAAACACCATCCTGTTCAACGGAAACTTGCACCACGTCGTCGCAGCCCAGCACTGATTTTGCAATGTTCACAACTTGGTTGTCATTGCCTGTCAAGCCGCCTGCATCGGTTTCCGTCACGTTGACGGATTGGGTGCTGTTCTGCGGGCCATTCCAACGGACTTCAATGAAATTGCCAAGGTTTTGCAAGATGGTACCACCGCTGGTGACTGACCAGTTCCAAGAATGGCCTGCCGTGAAAGTGGTAGCGTAAAAATGGGTGCCGCCTTGGCAGACAGCTGATTCGCCAGTAATGACAGGTGCTGGTTGGGCGAAAGAGAAAATACTGAAAGTGCAGGAAGCAAAAAACCATGCAAAAAGTCGCCTCCTGAATGCCGGGGTAACTGCCGGATTCACCATGGGATTGGATTTAAGTTAAAGAATTGGAGTGTTGTAGAATTACGATTTACGATTCACGATTTACGAGAGGCAACACATTGAAATTCAATCAATTGA
>JALOMF010000635.1 GCA_025455635.1 Saprospiraceae bacterium
TGCAGCACCTGCGAGCGGAAGGCCATGTCTATGTGGTCACGCTTGCGGGCGGCGGCGGTCGGGTCGTCGTCGGGCTGTTTCGGTTTGAGTTCGAGATGGTCCATTGTTGCAAACATCGGCAAAGATTTTAAAAAAAGGTGGGTAAGAAAAGCCGACTGCGTAACAATGGTGCAGAACAAAGGTTGATTTAATGTCCTTGACTATTTTCAGTTTTTGGAAAGTGCACTGGCAAGAAGCAATCCAAGGCCAATACCCACTAGACCTCCAACTGCTTTAGCTTTTTGATTTTCTTGGTGAACCTTTTCTTGGAGAATTCTGGCTTTGATAAATTCTTCCCATGACGAGAATCCAGCTCGTTTCACATAGGAAAAAATATATGTTCTTGGCAAGCCAGCGTTTGCCAATAGTTGCTCATACCTACGGTAATCCGCAAGATTTGCAGTGTTATTTTCAATCTTGTTTGCAAGACTTTCCAATTCTGCGTAGTAATTTCTATTGTTCGTTACCATCTTCCAATTTTTTTTGTTGACTTCCAAACATCAATAGGGTTTGAATCATTCCTTCCATTTTAGAGGTGGTTTTGTAAGTTTGTTTCATTTCATCCTCAACGTCTTTTACATCATTCTTAATATCGCCGAAGTGTCGCTTAAGTTCAGCTACTTCGCCTTCTAATTCTTTTATCCGACTTTCGAGCTCTGTCACTTTTCCCTTCATCAACTCTTCAAAAATCTTCTCACCAGCCTTCTGTAGGATTGTAGTAAACATGTTGAGTAGGTTTGTCTGTTGCTTGATTCAAAAACAAATTTAAGCGAGTTTAGCAACGGATGTACAAAAAATAATCCTATGATTACACATTTAAATTCGTCAAAAGTTTTTGTTTATGAAAAACATCACCCTCATCCTAATTGGCCTTGCCATTTTAGCTTGTAACACCAAGCGTTTCACCGCCACCGACCTCACCCCCGATAACTCCTTCAGTTCCAACTGCGAAGGCCCAAACGTGGACAAGGCGGGCAATCTCTACGTCGTGAACTACCAAAAAGACGGCACGGTGGGCATTGTCACCCCCGACGGCAAGGCTTCGGTTTTCGTGGAATTGCCTGTGGGCAGCACCGCCAACGCCATCCGTTTCGATAGCAAAGGCGACATGCTTTTGGCCGATTTTACAGGCCATAACGTGCTGAAAATCAATCCCTCCACGAAAAATGTATCGGTCTTTTGCCACGACGACCGCTTCAACCAGCCCAATGACCTCTGCATCACGAAGTGCGATGTCGTCTTCGCCAGCGACCCAAAATGGGCAGATGGCACGGGCCAAGTCTGGCGCATCATGCCCGATGGCAAAGCGACCCTTGCCGCAGGCAATATGGGCACCACCAACGGCATTGAACTCAGTCCCGATGACCAGACTTTGTACGTCAACGAGTCTGCCCAACTAAATGTCTGGGCATTCAATGTGTCGCTCACAGGCGAGTTGAGCAACAAGCGGCTCTTCCACAAATTCACCGACCACGGCATGGACGGCATGAAATGCGATAGGCAGGGCAACCTCTACGTCACCCGCTACGGAAAGGGCGTGGTGGCCGTGCTCTCGCCGCAGGGCAAGCTGCTCCGGGAGATACCGCTCAAAGGCAAAAAAACGAGCAATATCGCCTTCGGTGGCCCTGACGGCAAAACAGCTTACGTCACCTTGCAAGACCGCAAGTGCGTGGAGACTTTCAGGAATAAAGTGGCAGGAAAGGGATGGTAAGTGTCGAAATTGGGAAATTGGGAAATTAGGGCAGAATGGACTGCAAAACACAATTTCCAAATTTCTTAATTTCTAATTTCATCAGATACTTCGACTGTTGGAAGTGGAGTGGATTTTCTCCTTGATGGAAAGGATAAGGGAAGGCGAGACGGTTTTGCGATGGACACGGCTGCGGACAAACTCTCGGAAGCTTTGCTCTTTGGCGAGCATTTCGCGGTATTCAGGATTGCTTTTTATTTCTTCGAGCATTTCACGTTCTGCGTCTGGGGTGAGTTCGTTATCGAGAAGGAGGTTGAGACGGGTGACAAAATCCTGACCGTTTTGATAAGTTTTCATCGCAAAATGAATTTGTAGTCCATGTGACATTTCTGCCTGAAAACCAACAACTTGCACAACCCCGACCGACGCCCACGCCCGTCACAGGGCCATCGGTCGGCCAAGTGAATGCGGGCAAGCTATCGTTCAAAATTGTGCGAATCATTTTTCTTATTGATTGTCAGTGCAAAAATGCCAGTTAATTAGGACGGGTTCTGAAATGGCTGTTAATGTTGAATTGGGCAAACTGGTTGAATTAGTTGAATTTGGTAAATTGGGGTAGGCCCCAGCCAAATTCAACCATTTCACCCAGTTCAACCCTTTTAAGTAGGTCATTGAAATTAGTTTAGATTTCGATTGAAGTCTAAGTTGTTCAAAATCAACGACTTGTGCCTCGTAAATCGTAAATCTAAAATCGTAAACGTACGTCTTCAGTTTCTCTTTCAACAAATTCCGAGCACGGTGCAGCCGTGACCGCACGGTTCCAATTGGAATATCCAAGATGGAGGCGATTTCGTCGTACTTGAAGTCCTCGACATCGCTCAGTAGGATGACCGTCCGGAAGTCCACCGGTAGCTGGTTAATGGCCAGCGTCACCTCGTCACCAATGAGGTACTGGAACATTTCCTCCCGCATTTCCATGCCGCTGGTGAGCGGTGTGTCCTGCTTGTCCTGATAGACGACATAGTCCTGCAACTCCACCCGGTTCGGGGCCTTCACTTTCCGGCGATACTCGTTGATGAAGGCGTTTTTGGCAATGGTGAACAGCCAAGCCTTGGCGTTAGTACCTGCCTCGTATTTGTCAACGAAGCGCCATGCCTTCATCAATGCCTCTTGGAACAGGTCGTTGGCATCGTCCTCGTTCCCAGTCAGATGATAGGAGAAGTTGTAGAGTGCATCCGAATGAGGCATGAACTCCTCCTCGAAAATCCGCTCGAATAATGTGGCTTTGTTGGTCATTAGTAGCATGACATACTTGTTTTCAGTTGATTCTCCTCGGTGCTGAGGAGAGCCGGGGTCTGTGCCAATTTCTAGAAAGGGCTTGACCGTAAAAATTTAAACACAAGGGATATTGAAAATAGTTCCTAATGTTTTGATTTTTTCTGAAAAACTTGGAACAAAAAGGGTGGGCAGGTAGGCAGTAAACAAAAAAGGCGCTGTGGGAGAACCCACAGCGCCTTTCGCAAAAGAAAAAAAAGGGTTGGCGGCGACCTACTCTCCCGGCCTTTAGGGCCAGTACCATCGGCGCAGAGGGGCTTAACTGCT
>JALOMF010000124.1 GCA_025455635.1 Saprospiraceae bacterium
TCAATCGAGTAGCCGGGGAACTGCGATTGAACGGTGGCCAGCACCGCACTGGGCAGGGCAGCGTTCTGCACGTCGGTCGCCTCGAAGAGGAAGTTCCAGCTCAGGTCAAAATAGAGGTCAATGTCAGGGCCGGGGCCGTTCTCCAGTTCCACCTCGTAAACAGGCACATCATTGCAAAGGTCATCGTCGTTAACGTCCTGAACATCATAACCAGCGAAGTTGCTGTTGATAAAATCGAGCGCATCGGCAGGGATGTTCGATGGTTCCGCATTGTTACTGCCTCCGCTGTTGTTGTCGTCATTATCGTCATCACTATCGTCATCACTATCGTCATCATTGTCGTCGTCGCTTGTATCTGTGCAAACGATAGTCCCATTGGCCTGTAATACCACGTCCAAGTCGGGAGCAGTGCTGTGCTCCAACTCTACGTGGTATTGCACACTGCCATCCGGAAAGTCGTAGCGCTCCGAATTGCCCGGCTCAATCGAGTAGCCGGGGAACTGCGATTGAACGGTGGCCAGCACCGCACTGGGCAGGGCAGCGTTCTGCACGTCGGTCGCCTCGAAGAGGAAGGTCAAAATAGAGGTCAATGTCAGGGCCGGGGCCGTTCTCCAGTTCCACCTCGTAGGCCAGCAGGCTATCGCAGACATCCTCCATGCCAGAGCCGGCGATGGGAAGGCTGTTGTAGTTGTCGGCAATAAAATCCTGCACTTGGGCAGGCACGGTTGCGTCCAGGTTCGGAATAGTATTAAAATCGTCATCATCGAGTAATTGGCAACCCGTTGTTGCCAGTACAAAACAAAGAAGGGGGATTGCAAAAAATAATCTGTTCATTTTAATGGTTATTTTGGCACACTGCATCGCAACTGCTTCTTTCAGGATGGCATAAGCATGACCGGGGGGCGCCTGCCCCAATCAGCTTTTGCCCCAAAACAAAAAAGGGGCTACCATATCTAAAGCGTTGATTTACAGCGTACTAGTCAGAAATAATGATTTTCTTTAAAATGGGGCCCCTGTTGGTCACAGCCCTCAGCCAATAAATGCCGGGGGCGAGGTTTGAACAGTCGAGGCGGTAATTGTACAGGCTAGTTTCTTGCAGTTCTGTGGGGATTGCCCTGCCCAATTGGTCCACCAAGACGGCCTTTGCAAGTGGCCAGTCCGATTGAAGGAACACCCAATCCTTGGCGGGCCGGGGATATACCCTGACCGCATCGTCCATGTCCCGCTTGTGGTTGCTGTTGACCAGCCCCAAGTCCTTGGCCACTAGCACCGTTGCCGTATCTGGCACCACTGGTATGACATTGAAACCGGGCGTGATGAGCATGACGCTGTCTATTTGCAAATAGAAAGTATCAGTTGCCATTCCCACGATGATGTCCTCGATTACTATCGAAAAAGAACCGATTAAACCAGCCTGTGCTGGCACGGCTATTTGATTGGTCCGGGTGATGGCGAGCGAAGCCTTGCCCTGTGCGCCGGTTTCGTGAAACAGGTATTCGGTATATGAGTTGTCGGCTTCAATCCAATTGTTCGTTTCCAACGAAAATTCTATATCCTCGCTATCCTCCAGCAGCCCGGCGGTATAACTGAGCGAGAGGGCAATGCCATAGAAGCTGTCCAATGGCATCAGTGCATCTTCAATGCTAAGGGCGATGTCCAATGCAGCACCCCCCTCCACGGCTGGCACACTGGGCTGCAACCTTAGCCTCGGAGCATTGCCACCAGTTGCGTTGGCGTAACCATCCGGGGTCGGTGTTTGGTGCGCTAGTCCAAAGTTTTCCTCAATGGCGTCATCAAAGTCTGATTCGTCCACGGTGCCGTCCCCATTGCAATCGGCGAAGGCGAAATTCACGCCGTTGGCAAAACTCTGTGACCAAGGCAATGGTGGGCCATAAGCCTGCCAATCGGCTCCTTCATCTGCCCTGGCATTGCCATTGCTCCCATGCGCCAAGCCCCAATAGAGCAGGTCCACCTCGTTCACGATGCCGTTGTTGTTCACATCACCAGGCCAAACCTGCTGCGCCCGAAGGGCTACCGCAAAAGCAAGGTTCAATACAGTAGCGGTCAAGACGATTCTGAGCATGGAAATTATTTTTTCATGTTTGATACTGCAATATTAGGGGTGGCAGTGGGGTCAGTTCAAATACATTTTTTCAAAGTTGTCAGAAATAATGAACAATAGGGCCGATATTCAGTTTTTCATAAACACCAGTAAAATCAATAGTTTTTAAAGTATTTTTTAAAAAAAATCAAATTCAAAACGCCCGATTTGTCAGAAAAAACAGCCGACCACTATGCAAAACAACAAGCTCATTTTATTGCTCCAAACCATGAGCCAAAGCGAAATCAAACGGTTCGAGGCGTTTGTCGGCTCCGATTATTTCAATAAGGACGAAGACATCAGGCGGCTTTTTGGCTACCTACGGGGGCATTATCCCAGTTTCCAAAGGACGCACATCGAAAAAGAGCGGGTATTTCGAGCCATTTTCCCCAAACAACCTTACGACGACAAGCAGTTGCGCTACCTAATGAGTGGACTGAACAAGCTTGGGGAACATTTTCTGGCACTGCAACAAATAGAAAGCACCCCACACCAACTTCAACTTGCGCTGATGGAAACACTTTCGCAGCGGGGGTTGGACAAAAGCTATCGCCAAGTGGACAAAGCCTTGGAGCAAACCTTGGCGTTGCGCAATTCCGACAGCAGCGACCACTTCCTCACAAGGTTCCAATGGGCCAACCTGAAAGAACGGCATTTCGAGCGGCAGCGGCAGCGCCGCTACGACGAGAACGTACAGCTGGCGGCCAACCACCTCGACCGATACTATTTCCTGCACCGTTTGCGAATTGCCTGTGCGATGCTCGACCGCCAAACCATCTTGCAGGCACGCTACCAACTGAACTTGACCGAGGACTGGGTACGCCACCTCCAACAGCAAGGCTTTCTTGGGGAGGCCGTTATCCGCCTTTACTTTACCATTTTCCAAACACTTTCCGATGAAAACGAGGAAGCCCATTTTTTCAAGCTGAAACTTGGCATTGCAGCAGCCTCTGACCAAATCCCGAGGAAAGACCTGCACGATATTTACCTTTTCGCCATCAACTATTGTGCTCGTAAAATCAGGCAGGGCAAGGACAGCTACGTGGAGGAGGCACTCGGCTTGTACCTCACGGGCATTGCCGCTGGCATCTTGATTGACAATGGCGAACTTTCCCCCTGGGCTTTCACCAACGTTGTCAAACTGTCACTCAGGATGCAGCAGTACGACCATATTGAAAGTTTTATCGAGCAATATTCGCCGATGCTGCCGCCATCTTTCCGTGAAAATGCACTGCACTACAACATAGCCGAACTCTTTTACTACACGGGGAGGTACGAAGAAGCACAAGTACAGCTTCAAAAGGTTGCTTTCACTGACATCAACTACTATCTAGGGGCTAGGGTTATGCTGGCAAAAATTTTCTACGAAACTGCAGCGGAAGAGTCCCTGTACTCGCTTCTTGCTTCTTTTACCATTTTCTTGAAGCGCAACAAGGAAATATCCAACGAACTCAAACATACTTACTTGAACTTTTGCAAACTGTTGACCCAAATTGTCAAGAAGCCAAAAGCCCGCCTCGGTGAGGTCCTATCAAGCATAAAAGCCACAGCGCTGCTGACCGACAGGGCATGGCTGGAAAGCACCTGCAAAACTGCAGGCGGATGATTGGCACACGGGTTGTCCTTTACTGACACCTTTTCCACCCGCAGCTCGGCCACTAAGGCTTTAGCCATCGCCCGACCCATCGCCAATTGCCGCCGAAAGCCCGCCATAGCTATTGCCTCTTTTTCCTGCACCGCATCCTGCAAGTGGGCAACTGCCGGAAGAACATGGCAAATAGTGCCAACGACCGCAAGAATTCTATCAAGATGATTTTTTTCATACTTATAAAAAGGCTGGGGCCTGGATAGCTTTGATATCCAGAACCTCGCAAGCATTAGGTCATTAAATTTCATTTCGGAAACGGGTCTTCAAACGCCTAACCCTCCCAGTACATGTCCTCTTCCCAATCCCGCAGCAGGCAGCTCATTTTTAAAAGAAAAAAAGGAAGATGGTCGGTTCAGGCGGGGCGCACGGGCGGCGCACGGGGCTGGGCAAGGGTGTGCGGCGAAGCGGAAAGGAAACTGCGCTCGCCAAAAACGGGTTCAACCTGCGCAAATTCGGGCAGGTGCAGCGCAGGCACCGACAAAACGGGCGGTTCTGCAAAGCCCGGTGCTATCTGACACAGCGAGCAGTCCAGCCCGGCGTACTCCTCCGAGTGGAGGTGCTTTTCGCTGGGAGCATGGTGGCAGACCTTCTGCTCGTGGTGGTGATGGTCGTGCAGGATGAAATGGTGCAGGCCCATCCACGCCCAAAACGCCAAATAAGTGCCCGTGAGCACCGAGGCGAAAATCTGGCGAAGAATGTGGCTTGCGTTTTTCATGCGTTGCGGAAATCAAAGGTATTCAAAAATGGGGAAGCTGTGGAAATCCGTGCACTGCTTTTTTTCAAAATCAACCCGCAGTAGCCGCATGTGCCTGCTCCAACACCTGCAAGAACGCCCCCACTTCCTGCGCCCCCGACACCGCATATTTTCTATCGAAAACAAAAAACGGCACACTGCCGATGCCGAACTGCTGGGCGAGCTGAATGTCCTGCCCCACCCCATCGGCATGGGCGTCGGAGGCGAGGGCGGCCCGCACGGCGGCAGGGTCGAGGCCGATGGCGGCGGCCAGTTCGGCCAGCGTTTCGTGGTCGGCGATGTTTTTCCCTTCGGTAAAATAGGCGTGGAAAATGGCCTCCTCGGCCTCCAGTTGCTTGCAGTGCTGCTTCGCAAAATGGGTGAGGCGGTGCGCATCGAAGGTATTGGCCACCACCTGACGGTCGAAGTGGTAGGTCAGGCCCTCGCCCGCCGCCATTTGGGTCACGTGGGCCTGGGCCTGCTGGGTCTGTGCCAGCGACCAGCCTTTTTTCTCGGCCAAGGATGCCACGGCGCTGATGCTGGGGTCGGTCTCCAGCGTGGGGTCGAGCTGGAAGCTGCGCCAGGTGACGGACACGTCGTTTTTGCCCTCAAATTGCGCCAGCGCCCGCTCGAAGCGCCGCTTGCCAATGTAGCAGAAGGGGCAGGCGATGTCGGACCAGATTTCTACAGTCATGCGTTGTTTTTTTGCAAAGCAAACGCCTGTGGGCGGGGGAGGTTTAATGAATCGGTGAAAAAGCGGTCAGGATGGGTTGGAAAACATACTTGCCACCAAAATCTCATGCCCAGCTTCCGCCTGAAAACCACCGTTCATTTGAACATTGCCTACGAAAATGCCGCCCTGCACGATTTTCATCGAAAAGCGGTAACTTTCGTCGGGAAACCGAGTAAATTTGTAGTCATGGAACTATTAGATACGCTTGAACCGCTGCTCCGCACTTTTTGGTATGTGGCCATACCTGCCAGCCTTATTTTCCTGCTCCAAACCATCATGACCTTCGCCGGGGGGCACCACGCCGACGGCTTCGATGGGGGCGGCTTTGACAGCCACACAGGCGGCCACGACGGCGACGCCTTCCACGTGTTTTCTTTCAAAAACCTCATCAACTTCCTGCTGGGCTTCGGCTGGACGGGCATCGGCCTCTACAGCGTGGTGAGCAACAGTGCCGCCCTCATCGGCATTGCCCTGGCGGTGGGTGTGCTGTTCGTCTGGCTGTTCTTCCTGCTCATCAAGCAGTTGCAGCGCCTCGGCGAGGACAACTCCTTCCAGCTCACCGATACCCTCCACAAAGAGGTGGAAGTCTATCTGAAAATTCCCGCCCACCGACAGGGCAAGGGCAAGGTGCTGGTAAGCGCCAGAGGCTCCGTGCACGAACTAGAAGCCATGACCGATGGCCCAGCCTTACCCTCCGGCGGCAAGGGCAAGGTCGTCGGCGTAGAAGGGGATGCCCTAGTCGTAGCATCGCTTGATTAAACCCCAATTCAAACCAATACAACCAATTCAACCCAAATTCCCCCAGTTCAGTCACCAATTACCTCTATAATATGAGTCCAATTATCATCATTGTTGTGGCGGCCTTCGTCACGTTCATCACCTTCATAGCGCTGATTTCACGCTACAAACGTTGTCCCTCGGACAAAATCCTTGTGATTTATGGTAAAACGGGCGGCACCTCCGCCAAATGTATCCACGGCGGTGGCGCATTTGTCTGGCCCGTGATACAGGACTACGCCTACCTCGACCTCAAGCCGCTCTCCATCGAAGCGAACCTGACCAACGCCCTCAGCCGACAGAACATCCGGGTGGACGTGCCCTGCCGCTTCACCATCGCCATCAGCACCGAGGCGGACAGCATGAACACGGCGGCGGAAAGGCTGCTCGGCCTCTCGCACGAGGCCATCCAAGAGCTGGCGAAGGACATCCTCTTCGGGCAGCTGCGCCTCGTCATCGCTACCATGACCATTGAGGAAATCAACTCCGACCGGGACAAATTCCTCGAAAACATCTCGAAGAACGTGGACAGCGAGCTGAAAAAAATCGGCCTCAAGCTCATCAACGTAAACGTGACGGACATCAAGGACGAGTCCGGCTACATCGCAGCCCTGGGTAAAGAGGCCGCCGCAAAGGCCATCAACGAAGCGAAAATCTCCGTTGCGGAGCAAGAAAAAATAGGGGAAACGGGCAAGGCCCTCGCCGACCGGGAGAAGGACACCCAAATCGCCGAGACGCACCGGGACCGGGACGTGAAGATTGCCATCACCAAAAAGGACAAGGAAATCAGCATCGCCGCTGCCACCAAGGACGAGGCCATTGGCCGGGCGGAGGCCGAGCGGGACACCCGTGTGAAGACCTCCGAGGCCAACGCCATCGCCATCAAGGGCGAAAACGAGGCCCGCATCGCCATCGCCAACTCGGAGGCCCTGCGCCGGGAGAAGGAGGCCGAGGCGAACCGCTTGGCCATCACCGCCGAGAAGGTGCAGTCGGCACGGGCGATGGAGGAAGCCTACCTTGCGGAGCAAAAAGCGGAGCTTGCCCGTTCGGAGCGGGAGCGCAGCACGCAGATTGCGAACATCGTCATCCCCGCCGAGATTGCGAAGCAACGGGCCATCATCGAGGCGCAGGCCGAGGCCGAGCGCATCCGGGAGAACGCCAAGGGCGAGGCCGACGCCATCTACGCCAAGATGGAGGCCGAGGCGAAGGGTCTTTATGAGATTTTGACCAAGCAGGCCGAGGGCTACAAGGAAGTGGTGGCCGCTGCAGGCGGCGACCCGACCAAGGCGTTCCAGCTCCTGCTCATCGAGAAGCTGCCTGAACTCGTGAAAACGCAGGTGGAGGCCGTGAAGAACATCAAGATTGACAAAATCACGGTCTGGGACTCCGGCACGGGCGAGAATGGCGGCACGAGCACTTCCAATTTCGTCTCCGGCATGATGAAGACCGTGCCACCGCTCAACGACCTTTTCAATATGGCGGGCCTGAACTTGCCGAGTTATTTGAAGGGGGCGGATGATGCGGAGGTGGTGAAGGGGGATGAGGGGAAGAAGGGCGAGTGATGGAATAAGATAATTTAGATTTGGGGATTTGGGAGGTTGCTCTCAAATCCCCTTTTTTTAAAATCCTAATTACGCCAATCGGCAATATTCCAATATTATCGAAAATAGGCTTATTACATTATTTAATTAGCATGGCATAAATTCGCTGTGTTTTCAAATGAAAAAAAGACCGAAAGCACCTGCTATTACTCAGTCCAATCGTGACTTGGAGCGTAAAGAAAAAGTAAAGTATCGGCTATTTATCGCTTCTATAGTTATGTTCCTCCTCTACAATCCAACCAGACCAGATATTATAGGCCACGATTTAAGGCACACGTTTTTCTTTGTTCTGATGCCGATTTTAGGGGGAATGTGGATATTAGGCTTTAGGCAAGCTGCAATTGTAAAAACCTGGAAAAGCAAGGAGGATTTTGGCTACAAAATAATAGCAACTATCTTTGACACTATTGTGTACCTACTTTTTTCTTTTCTCAGTTTTGGCCTTTTAGGGCAAATTGTATGGGACACTGCGAACAGAACAGTGATTAAAAATGAGCAAACAGAAACAATTTTCTGCCCAATAGATGAATTTGGTTCACACGGCAAACACGGCAGGCATGCTCACGTTGGTTTTCTTTTTAATGGGCATTATGAACAGTTAAATATTGACGATGAAACCAAGAGGATTTACAGAAATGCCGATGCAGATGGTTACAATGTCCAACTAGTGACCAAAAAAGGCCTGTGGAATCATCGGGTGGTGTTAAGCTATTCGATAAGTGAAAAATAGCGTGGCATTAACGCTCAACGACCTTTTCAATATGACGGATTGAACCAGCCAAGGGGCGGCCCTCACCGCACCACCACCTCCTAACTGCTGCCCAAATACCCCTCCCCCTGCGCTCCATCCAACTCCCCCGTATTTTCATCCATATCCTCGTGCCGGTCGCCACCGATGCTGTAATAATTGTTTTCCTCGTCCTCGCTGCCGATGAGTTCCTGTTGGTCGTCCAGCTCGGCGCCCGGCACGTCCAGCTCGCTGCCGGATTGGTCTTCTTCAAACTCCGGGTTGATATTGGCCCCGATTTTTTCGTTTTCCTTTTGTTCTTGGGAGCTTATCTCGTCGGCGTCTATCATCTCCGTTTTCTGGAATTTGTTGTAAATGTCCTCGTTGTCGGGATACAGCGGGTAGCCCTCCAGTTTGTCCCCTTTTTGGGGGGTGGGCAATGGGGCGGCGGGCGCTTTATGGTTGCGGTTAGCTTTCATGGTGCTGTTTTTTTAAAAAAATGATACGATTTTATGGATGCATTCTGGGATATGCCGCCTAGGCGCAGGTCTAAAGCGGCAAGGAGAACCCGAACTGCAAACCTGCGACTTTTGTACCTGAATAATATTATACGTTTCCTGCAGCCTTTTGCAAAAATCACAGATTGATGCAAGCAAGCGGGTGAGAGGCTGTGGATACGGTTGATAATGCTTGGTTGATAACGGTTGATGGGGGGCTTGCTAACTGGCAAAATTAAGGTCATCTACTTGTTGATAACGGTTGATAACGGTTGATAACGGTTGACGGGTCTTGCTAACTGGCAAAATTGGGTTATCAACCATTATAAACCGTTATCAACCGTTATAAACCAAGCACCATCAACCAAGCGCCCACGCAGCGCACAGTATAAAAACCACCGATAATGTTTGAACATTCAATTATCCACTTAGCTTTGGCTTTATTTTTAACTTAAATCTCTTTAAAATGAATTTTCAAAAAAGACTTTTGCTCTCCGTGGCTGTCGTATTGACAGCAAACTGCTTTCTCGTGGCCCAAGCGTCGTTTGGATTGAGGGGCGGCGTGAACCTGGCCAAAACCAGCTCGAAAGGGGGCGGCTTTGAAGTGACCACCGATGCGATAACAGGCTTGAACTTTGCCGCTGTGCTGGAATTGGGCATCACCGAAAGTTTTGCCATACAGCCTGAGTTTGCCTTCCTTCAAAAAGGAGCCAACCTGAAAGATTTTGACGTTAAAACGGTCATCAATTATTTGGAAGTGCCCGTGTTGGCTAAATTCAAATTCGGTAGGGAGTCCTTCGGGGCCTACATCGCTGCGGGGCCTAGCTTTGGCTACGCCATCAGCGGCAAGGGCAATGGCGAAAAAATCGAGGATTGGGAGGACTATGCCCGCCTTGAACTTGGCGGCAACCTCGGCGGTGGCCTTGGCATCAAGCTCGCCGGCAGCTTTATTTACCTCGATTTGCGGTACCTTGTCAGCCTCAGCAACCTCAACAGCGGGGAAGATGACTTTACCGTCAGGAACAGGGGTATCGGCATCAGCGCAGGCTTCCTGAAAAGCCTGGGTGATTAGTGCGACCAAGTTAGGAGGTAACTTTAAGTTTAATGTCGTCAACTTAAGGAGAATACAATGTTGCACATCTATCATCTTGTAACCCCTCGTTTAAACGAGGGGCCAG
>JALOMF010000125.1 GCA_025455635.1 Saprospiraceae bacterium
AGCTTTTGTCGAACTTGCGACAGTACAACGTGGATTTTACGGAGATTAACAAGGATGATACGCTGTTTGGGTATTTGGTTTAATCCCGGTTGCCCCGTGGTTTGCGACCGTGAATCTGCTCGTATCGTTTGATATTTTCACGTTCAATCCGCTTGGCTTCCCGCCGACCAGGGATATTGAAAAGCAGGATGCGCCCAAAAAACCGAAGCCAATTCACACCTAGGTTCAAAAAGTTGACCTGTTCCCGGCAGCGTTCTGAAAGTCCGTCAGCACCTATTTCGTCGTGGCTGATACCATATTTGAAAACATCATCGTCCGTGGAGTCACGGATTTCGTAGAGGTGGTGCAGCTTTTCATTTTTGTTGGAATTGCCGTGAAACATCGGGAGGGAAATTGGGAAATTGATTGAAATTGAGAAACTAGGGTGTCGGGAACAATTTCCTAATTTCTCAATTTCAAATTTCTAAGAAAGCCAGCCGTTTCGATTGCTGTAAGTTTCGTAGCTGATGGCAGGCTTCAAGGTGGCATCCTTGCCCGTTTTCCGACGGTAGGCGGCATTCGCTAAATGCAAAAGCGGCTCAAAAGTGAGTTCAGTGGGCATTTTGGCAGGTTCGGTGAGGACGGTTTTGAAAGCAGTTTCGCCACTGGCAACCACGGCGCAACGGGCGTAAAGAAAGTCATCGGCAGAGAGATAGCCCTCGGCTTCTTCATCGTCCAGAAAGACTTGGGCATGGGATTTTGTATCAAGGCGGTGCAGCTTCTCGGCAAGCTGGTCAACGAACTGATAGATTTGCGAAAGCGGCTGACTTGACAAAAAATAAATGGCAGGTTCGAGCACGGCGGCATCGTCGCCAACCTTGTTCCAGTCGAGTTTTGAAATGACGTTCCAAAAGCCCGATTCGCCCAACGAAGGCGCATCACCAGCAGCGTCCACCACATGGATTTCAAGGTCGGACTTGGCATGTTCCGCTTTCATTTTTTCGATGAAACGGGCGTCAAGGTCTTGCGTATTGATTTTTAAAACGGCTGTCATGTCTTTTTGGATTGATTTGACAAATGTAGGGCAATTCATTTGAAACGTAAAATCTTGATACAACTTGCTGATTATCAAGCGTATTAGCTACGTTAATCAGTAGGTTGAACAAGGATAATACGTTGTTTGGATATTTGGTGTGATAGCAATTTGACTTAACTTGCTGCTGCAAAACAAACTATCAGAAAACCCGCTATGGAGAAAACTTGGAAGTACAACGAATGGGTAAAGGCATTGAAAACTTCCTGCCCGCCGGAAAACTATGAAGGGAGGGAAACGATTGGTTATCGTTGGGTGTTTGAGCCAATAATGGACGAGCGGAACTTTTTGCCGCAGTATTTCAAAGTCAACAGGTACAAATGGTCCGGCAATGAAATTGTGATATGCCAAGCCTTGGGGCTTTCATTTTTTGAAACGCTTGAGGCAGCAATACTCAGGTTCAATGAACTGAAAGCAACGATGGGGATGCCCATTTACGACAAAATCGCAACCCATGTGGCCGTAGTAAAATTAGCGGCGCAAGGCGGTGTTTCCAGTCAGCCAGACAAGCACGGGCATTTCACTTTTCACCCTTACGAAACAGCGGATTTGGCGCTTGTTTCAGAGATTGTTCACAGCCTTTAATTTTGAAAAAATGAGTCATTTAGCTAAACTTGAATTGAGACCGTTGAAAGGCATTGATATACCGCCGACGACCATAATGGTGGAAGTAAAGGGCGAAATCCTCATTTACGAAGCGCCATTGATTGAACATGTGGTGAACGACCGCGGAGAAGATTTTTTGCTAAAATGGTCGGACACAGACCAAGAGGTTGACAGGTGGATGCTCTACCGGACTCCCCCTTCAAGTTTGCTCGATTTCTTTAATAAAAAAGTCAATCTGCGTGATTTAATCAACAATAACCCCGATGGCTTTGTGCTTTTTTTGGAATACGAAATACAAGGCGGAGGCCAGCCCGTAAGGGTAACTAAAACGAATACTGGAGAAATTCCGCCAGGATATTTGCCATTTGAAGACAGCTATTATGATAAAGGCGGTTTCATGTATTACGAATATTGCGAACAACTCCGCCAACAACTCGAAGCCCGTTTAACCTCCAATCAACTTTACAAAATACGACCCGAACCAAGCCCTACCGTTTTGAACGAGCCGCCAACCGAATAAGCCCAGATTTTTTTGATAGGACATTCACAGACCTAACCAGTAGAACCGAAACACTTGATTATGAAGCAATTAGGTCTGTACGATTCCAAATTCGAGCACGATGCCTGCGGCATCGGCTTCGTGGCCAACCTCAAAGGCAACAAGAACCACCAAACCGTGAGCGACGCGCTGACGGTCTTGGAGAACATGGAGCACCGCGGCGCCTGCGGCTGCGAGGAAAACACCGGCGACGGGGCGGGCATCCTCCTCCAAACCCCGCACGAATTCTTTTTCGAGGAATGCCAAAAGCTAAGTACGTACTTACCTACTTACGGCAAGTACGGCGTCGGCATGGTCTTTTTCCCAAAGGAAATCAGGCTGCGGGAGGAGTGCCGTGCCATCTTCCTAAGGGCTGCCGAGCGGCTGGGGCTGGAGGTGCTTTGCTGGCGAAAAGTGCCAGTAAACACGGAGGGAATCGGCCCAACGGCGCTTTCCGTAGAGCCGGAAATCGAGCAGGTATTCGTCGCCCGGCCCGACAGCATCGCCACGCCGGAGGACTTCGAGCGCAAGCTGTTCGTGCTTCGCAACTATTCGACGCACCTTGCCAAAACGACCTTGCCACAGGACAATATCGGCTTCTACATCGCTTCGCTTTCGCATAAAATCGTGGTCTATAAGGGCCAACTCACCAGCCACCAGGTGCGCCAATATTTCCCTGACCTCAGCGACAAGCGCCTCGTCAGCGCCTTCGGCCTCGTGCATAGCCGCTTCGCAACGAACACTTTCCCATCGTGGAAACTGGCGCAACCCTTCCGTTTCATCGCCCACAACGGCGAAATCAACACCTTGCAGGGCAACCTCAACTGGCTGCGCACGAGCGAGAAGGGCTTCCAGTCGCCCTATTTCTCCAAAGAAGAAATGGACATGCTGCTGCCCATCGTGGACGAGGCGGCCAGCGACTCCGCCTGCCTCGACAATATGATTGAGCTGCTCACCCACACCGGGCGCTCGCTGCCGCATGTGATGATGATGCTAATCCCCGAAGCTTGGGACGGCGACGAGCGCATGGAAAAACTGCGCAAGGATTTCTACGAATTCCACGCCTCCATGATGGAACCTTGGGACGGTCCCGCTTCCATCTCCTTCACCGACGGAAACATCATCGGGGCCACGCTTGACCGCAACGGTCTGCGCCCCAGTCGCTACACCGTCACCCACGACGACCGGGTCATCATGGCTTCCGAAAGTGGGGCGCTCATCGTTGACCCAAAGCTCGTGAAAGAGCATGGCCGCTTGAAGGCGGGCCGGATGTTCGTCGTGGATTTGTCGAAAGGCCGCATTATCAGCGACGAGGAACTGAAGGCCGAAATCTGCGCCCAACAGCCCTACGGCGAGTGGCTCGAAAAGCATAAAATCCGCCTCGAAAACCTGCCGCCGCCACGGGTCACGTTCAGCGACCTCGAAACGGCGCAGGTGTTCAAATACCAGAAGGCATTCGGCTATTCCAGCGAGGATTTGGAGGAAATCATTGCGCCGATGGCGCTCGACGGCAAGGAGCCAATCGGCTCCATGGGCACGGACGTTCCGCTGGCCGTGCTAAGCAACCAGCCGCAGCACCTGAGCAGCTATTTCAAGCAGTTGTTTGCGCAAGTGACCAACCCGCCGATTGACCCGATCCGGGAGCGGATGGTGATGTCGCTGGCCACTTTTGTGGGCAATATCGGCAACCTGCTGGAGGTGCGACCCGATGTTTGCCACACGGTGGCGCTCAAGCATCCCGTGCTGAAAAACAGCGAACTGGAGCAAATCCGCAGCATTGATACGGGCAATTTTCAGGCGAAAACCCTCCAGATGTACTTCCGTGCCGATGGTCAGCCGGGCAGCATGAAAAAAGCGCTCGACCGCATCTGCCGCTACGCCGAGGACGCCGTTGCCGACGGCTTCCAAGTGCTCGTGCTGCAAGACCGGGCCGTGGATTCCACGCACGCTGCCATCCCGTCGCTGCTGGCCACGGCGGCCATCCACCACCACCTCATCCGGCGGGGATTGCGGGGGCAGGTGGGCCTCGTCGTGGAGGCGGGCGATGCTTGGGAGGTACACCATTTCGCCACGCTGCTGGCTTTTGGTGCTACCGCAATAAACCCCTACCTCGCCCTCTCGACCATCCGGGACATGAAGCGGAGCGGCAAAATCGAGACGCAGCTTTCCGAAGGGCAACTCGAATACAATTATATCAAAGCGGTGAACGAGGGGCTGCTCAAGGTCTTTTCGAAAATGGGCATATCCACGCTGCAATCGTACCAAGGGGCGCAGATTTTCGAGATAATCGGCCTTAACAATTCCGTCGTGGACAAGTATTTCACTGGGGCCACCAGCCGCATAGGGGGCATGGGCCTCGACGAAATCGCACGGGAGACGCTGGCCAAGCACTACCTCGCTTTTTCCAAAAAAGAAATCCCGGTGGACCGCCTGCCCGTCGGCGGCATTTACCAATGGAAACGCAAGGGCGAGGCGCATCTTTGGAACCCTGCCAGCGTCCACCTGCTGCAACTCTCGACCCGCACGGGCGACTACCCGACCTTCAAAAAATATTCGAAAGTTATCAACGAACAGAGCGAGCGGGCCGTCACTTTGCGCAGCCTTTTCGAGTTCAAAAAGCTGCGCCCGTCCATCCCCATCGAAGAGGTCGAACCCGCTGAGAACATTTACAGGCGCTTCGCAACGGGTGCCATGTCCTTTGGCAGCATCTCGTGGGAGGCGCACACGACGCTGGCGATTGCGATGAATATCCTCGGTGGAAAAAGCAATACTGGGGAAGGGGGCGAAGACGAACTGCGCTATTTAGATTATGACGAGCTTCAAAAACAGGCCGACCCCGACAAACTGGCCGTATTGCGAAGCAAATCAAACTCCTCAAACAAACCGCTCCGTAGCGCTATAAAACAGGTTGCGTCGGGTCGCTTCGGTGTGACCAGCCTCTACCTCACCGAAGCCGACGAATTGCAAATCAAAATGGCGCAAGGCGCAAAGCCCGGTGAGGGCGGCCAACTCCCCGGCCATAAAGTGGACGAATGGATTGGAAAGGTGCGCCACTCGACGCCGGGCGTGGGGCTGATTTCGCCGCCGCCGCACCACGATATTTACTCCATCGAGGACTTGGCACAGTTGATTTTTGATTTGAAAAACGCCAACCGCAGCGCCCGCATCAACGTGAAACTGGTGTCGAAAGCGGGCGTGGGCACCATTGCCGCAGGCGTTGCGAAGGCCAAGGCCGACGTCATCCTCATCAGCGGCCACGACGGCGGCACGGGCGCTTCGCCCATGAGCAGCATCCGCCATGCGGGCCTGCCGTGGGAACTCGGCTTGGCGGAAACGCACCAGACTTTAGTGAAAAACAAGCTCCGCAGCCGCGTCACCGTGCAGGCGGACGGGCAGATGAAAACGGGCCGGGACATTGCCATCGCTGCCTTGTTGGGAGCGGAGGAATGGGGCGTTGCAACGGCGGCGCTCGTGGTGGAAGGCTGTATTTTGATGCGGAAATGCCACCTGAACACCTGTCCCGTGGGCGTGGCGACCCAAGACCCGGAGCTTCGCAAGCGCTTCAACGGCGACCCGGAGCACGTCGTCAATTTCTTCAAATTCCTCACCGAGGAACTGCGGGAAATCATGGCGGATTTGGGCTTCAGGACGGTGGATGAAATGGTCGGGCAAGCCGAATATTTAGGTATTAGTAATTCGGTATTGGGTATTGATTCGCCCACAAATACCCAATACCCAATACCCAATTTCAAATTGAAAGGATTAGATTTATCGCCAATCCTCTACCGGGAGCCAGCCGATTCCAGCGTCGGTTTGTACAAACAAGAGGAGCAAGACCACGGCTTGGCGGGCGTCCTTGATTGGAAACTGTTGGCAGCTGCACAACCTGCTTTGGAAGCCAAAACACCCGTGGTTGCTGAGTTTCCAGTGATAAACACCGACCGAACCATCGGCGCAATTTTGTCGAATGAAATCACGAAGAAGTACCGGGCGGAAGGTTTGCCGGACGGCACCATCCACTTCAAGTTCAAGGGCACGGCGGGGCAGAGCTTTGGGGCGTTCAACACCCGTGGCGTCACGCTGGAACTGGAGGGCGGTGCCAACGACTATTTCGGCAAAGGCTTGAGCGGCGCACGGCTCGTCGTTTACCCCGACAAGACTGCCACTTTTACCCCCGAAGAAAACAGCATCATCGGCAACGTGGCGTTTTATGGTGCCACGGGCGGCGAGGCGTTCATCCGGGGCAAGGCGGGCGAGCGTTTTTGCGTCCGCAACTCTGGCGCAAACGTGGTGGTGGAGGGTATCGGCGACCACGGCTGCGAGTACATGACGGGGGGCCGGGCGGTCATCCTCGGTGGCACGGGCCGGAATTTCGGGGCGGGCATGAGCGGCGGCATCGCCTACGTCTGGGACGTGGCCGGCGACTTCGCCCAAAACTGCAACCCCGAAATGATTGACCTCGACCCGCTCGCCGACGAAGATGGTGCCGAATTGCACAGCATGGTGCAGCAGCATTTTGACTTGACGGGCAGCACGGTGGCGAGGTTCGTTTTGAGCGATTTCGAGAACGAGGTGGGGCGGTTTGTGAAGGTGTTTCCGAAGGATTATAAGAAGGCGCTAAAACGTGAAATTGGGAAAATGGAAATTGGAGATTCACGTAAGTAAATTGGGAAATTGTAGATTTGTGCTAAAAGTTATTTGTTTCCAAAAGTTTCAAATTCTTATCAATGACTACTTACGGTAAAAAGCCTAGAAACAAGACTATCGTTGCTTTCCTAAAGTCCAAAGGTTGGCAATTGGAAAAGACTGGGGAGGTTTATTTTCACATGAAACCTCCAAATGATATGGTCTTTGATGACAAGGATTTCCAATACTTGGTGCCTGTGAACGAGGATGCACAGGGGTACGAAGAGTTTGTTTTTGGGATTGTAAGAAGCATTTCCCAATTGTACGAATTCGAGTTAGGGGAATTGTTTGACCTCCTCTCCAAAAGCATGGAAGAGATTCGTCGTGAAGTGGAAAGAGAAACTCGATTATTTGAAATGAGGCAAGAGCTGATAGCATATATTCGGAAACTTGATGCCAAACAAACTACATTTGCCGAATGACAGAAACATTAGAAATAGCATCTGAAAGAGAAATACTTTACGACCGTCTGGCTGACAGACTGGAAACCGCTTTCAATCTGAATAGGAAAGTCGTAAGTTTCCAAGCAAACAAGGAAGAGCCAATTTATAGATGGTTCAAGTACAAAGAAGGTTTTTCATCGGCGCTTGTAAAGTATTTCTTGACCGAATACGGTAGCAAACCGGGGAAGCTTTTAGACCCTTTCGCTGGAGCGGGCACAACACTTTTTGCTGGCCAGGAACTTGGGTGGGAAGCTCATGGGGTTGAGATTTTGCCAGTTGGGGTTTTTGTTATGCAAACTAGAGAAGCGCTCAATAAAGTTGACTTTCCCCTTCTTCAAAAAACAGTAAAAAGTCTATGGAATGAACTTGCTCAAATGGAAAAATATGAGCAACATATCCATCATATTTCGATAACCAAAGATGCTTTTCCAGATGAGACAGAAGTTTTGCTGAACAAGTTTCTAAGTCATTGTTTAAAAATTGAAGATACAGGCGTTCAAACGCTTTTGCGATTTGCTGCTTTTTCGGTGTTGGAGGAAATCAGTTATACCCGCAAGGATGGGCAGTATTTGAGGTGGGACTATAGAAGCAAAAGGGAATTAAATGGGAAACCATTTGACAAAGGAAAAATCCAGCCATTTGAGGAAGCACTCAAGCATAAACTGAATCAAATTCTGGCTGACCTTTCTCCGAATAAATCTGCCACGCTTTTTGACCAATACCCATCGAATGGAAATGACCATCAGCAAATTCCAATAAACATCATCAAGGGGTCATGCTTGGAAGAATTACCAAAGATAGAAGCCGATAGCTTTGATTTTATCTTGACTTCGCCACCGTATTGCAATCGTTATGATTATACTAGAACTTATGCTTTAGAGTTGATTTATCTTGGGAATGACAAGGAGCAGATTACTGGATTGCGACAGTCTATGCTTTCCTGCACGGTTGAAAATAAAGAGAAAATAGAATATTTAAAGCACTTTTATGCTTCTATTGGCAAGCAAGAAATATTTGATGAAATTATTGGCGTTTATGAGGGTTCAGCCGCAATGACAGAGGTTAATTCATTTCTGGCTGAGTTTAACAAACTGGATAAACTCAACAACAAAAACGTCCCAAGAATGGTGAAAAACTATTTCTTGGAAATGTGTTTTGTCGTTTATGAAATGGCGAGAATTACCAGAAGTGGTGGCTATTGTGTCATGGTAAACGATAATGTGCGCTATGGCGGCGAGGAAATCCCCGTTGATTTAATATTGTCTGAATTTGCAGAAAATTTTGGATTTAATATCAATAAGATTTTTGTATTGCCAAAAGGCAAGGGCAACAGCAGCCAACAAATGGGGAATTATGGGCGAACGGAGATTCGAAAATGCGTTTATCTATGGCAAAAAAAATAATATCAAACCCTTACGTCAAGTCTGCTGCCGATTTGGTCACTTCGAGGGAAGAAACCCGGGCAGGGTTCATTGCTATGGCTTTGGAGAAAAACTTTATTGCTGTTCCATATATCGAAGAAGCCAAAGCTTTGAAAGCTCTTGCATCCCAACTGAAGAAGCCATCTGAATTATTGAAACTAAGCGATATTAGGATGGGATTGCTCACCGCTTCTGGCCTCTCTGATAAGTCATTGAATTATTTGACTGACGATGACAAAACACTTGCAATTAAGGGTCTTATAGAAAAATTCCTTGAGCCAGCTGGGGAAAGTTTCGTTGATGAATTGGTTTACCGCTACCTGTTGACAAAAGGGGACGCACTCGGTGGCAAGGCACGGAACTTGGCAGGGACACTTGGCGAAAGGAAATTTTTAAGATGCCTTATTTCCGTTTTTAACCTCGCTGGAATCCATTATAAATGGAAAGACAGTGATTCCAATACATGGCTTGATAAACCAACAGATAATACAGATATTGAGAAACGAATAAAAGCCATTTATTGGAAAAAGAAGACTGACAGGCTGATGGTTTTGAATATTAATGTCCCATTGGTCAATAAAAATGTTGACTTGTCTATTCTTCAAGGAACCCCAGAAGACCTTAAAACCGGAAAAGAGTCAATTATTCACCAACCTGAAAAATACGTCGCACTGGGTGAATTGAAAGGTGGTGTTGACCAGGCAGGTGCAGACGAACATTGGAAAACAGCAAAT
>JALOMF010000636.1 GCA_025455635.1 Saprospiraceae bacterium
ACAAATATTTTGCGGCGCTGCCGCTTCTGCCCGGCGCACAAGTATCCGTAATTTGGGCTAGGCAAACTGCTGCGCCGTCAGCCCCAGCCAGTCCAAGGTGTTTTTGTGAAATATTTTCTCGATGACCGCCTGCGGCAAATCGGAGTCCTCGATGAACTTGCCGATTTCGAGGTCGCCGAGCGGGAAGGGGTAGTCGGAGCCGAGCGTCACCTTGTCCTCGCCGACCATGTCCAGCACGTATTTCAGCATGGGCAGGTCGTGGGTGATGCCGTCCACCCAGAACTTGCCGAGGTAATGGCGGGGGTTCACGGGGTTGTCCAGCGCCACGAGGTCGGGGCGGCAGTGGTAGCCATGCTCGATGCGCCCGATGGTGGGCAGGAAGGAGCCGCCCGCATGGGCGAAGCAGCAGCGCAGCCCCGGTAGTTTTTCAAACACCCCACTGAAAATCATGGAGCAGATGGCCCGGCTCGTCTCGGCGGGCATGCCCACGAGCCACGGCAGCCAGTATTTTTGCATGTGCTTTTCGCCCATCATGTTCCAAGGATGCACGAACAGCGCCATGCCCAGCGCTTGGCATGCCTCGAAAATGGGCAGGAACTGCGGTTCGCCGAGGTTCAGGTCGTTGATGTTGGAGCCGATTTGTACGCCCACCAGCCCGATGTCCTTGCAGCGTTGCAATTCCTTGATACTCAGCTCGGTATCCTGCATGGGCAGGGTGCCGAGGCCGATGTATTGGCGGGGTTTTTCGGCCACCAGCTCGGCGATGTGGTCGTTGAGGAAGCGGGAGATGTCGAGCGTGTCGGCAGGTTTGGCCCAGTAGCTGAACAGGACGGGGATGGTGCAAACGACCTGCACCTGCGTGCCGTGCGTGGCGTACTCTTCGATGCGCAGGTCGGCATCCCAGCAGTTTTGCTCCACCCTGCGGAAGAAGGTCGTGCCCTTCATCATGTCGGCGTGGCCCGGATGGTTGTGCTCCAAGTGGATGAAGCCGTCGTAGCCGAACTTGTCCGCCCAGCGTGGCAGGTGGGCGGGCATGAGGTGGGTGTGCATGTCTATTTTGAGCATGGCGTCGAATTTTTGGCAAAACTATATTTTCCCACTTATCTTTTTTTTGGTTTTGCACCTGCGAAAACCAGCTGAATGGCATCGAATAAGCGATGTGTATAGCTATTCTAATCTGCCTCTAATCCTTTTTAAGTAGTTTCTAAGCTATTTCGCATTGGCTGGTTCTAATTTTGCAGGGCGATTTTAAAAAGACTGTTTGGTTTATATGTTTGAAACAGATTTGAATTAGAAACATTTGCTCGTCCCTTGCTTTCATTTGAACCTTTTAAAATCAACCATAGCCCGCGACATTTTAAGTGAACATTAAATCTGTAATCCTATGAAATTGAACTTCTCAATTAATTCCCTTTTGGGCAGTTTGTTGCTCCTGTCGGTTTTCTTTGTTTCCTGCGGAAAAGACGACGACAACCAATCCAAATCTAAGTTGGTATCAGACTACGACGCCGAGGCCCCGCTGGAATGGAACCTCCTGTTTTTGGAGGTAGAGCGTTATGCCGCTGGCTATCGCCCTGGCCCAGCTCCCCGTGCGCTCGGGTACATGGGTTTTGCTGCTTACGAAGCTTGCATAACTGGCATGCCGACCTATAATTCGCTGGAGGACAACTATGCAGGACTCAACATACCTGATGCACAAGATGGGGTTGAGTACCACTGGCCTACGGTCGTGAATGCGGTTTATGCCTACATGATGCCCAGCCGACCCGTACGGCCACAATGCCTACAAGAACCCATTCGGCAATTTCGAAACAAACGAAACCTACGACTGGCAGGCCAACTTCGATGAGGCTGGCGACTGGGAGCCTACCTTCCCCGGCCCAGGCAACCCAATGGGGCCTTATTTTGGCAAGGCACGTGCCTTCGCAATCGAAGGCAGCGAAAAGCTCGCCCTGCCACCAGCGAACTATTTCATGGAGTACAGCGAAGAACCCAATTCTGAGTATTATGCCCAAGCATTGCAGGTTTACACCAAAAATGCAGCCTTGGACTACAACACAGAGTGGATTGGCGAGTTTTGGAGCGACGACCTCCTGAACGTCACCTTCAGCCCCGGCCCACGATGGACGGCCATCGCCAACCAAGTGGTTGATGCTGAAAATGCAAGCTTGGAGATAGCGCTGGAAACCTACGCAAAGGTGGGCATGGCGCTCAACGACGCTGCGGTTGGCTGCTGGACTTCCAAGTTTCACTACAATGTGCAGCGCCCTGATTCTTATATCAAAAGCGTAATTGACCCAACTTACAAACCTAATCTCTTCAATCCTATCACGGGCGAAGAGGGCATTTCCCCATCGTTCCCAGCTTACCCCTCTGGCCACTCCACGATGGGAGCCGCCGGTGCCGAGGCACTAGCAAGTGTGTTCGGTTACGCCTATGCCATGACTGACCGTTGCCATGAGAACCGCACCGATTTTGAGGGCAAGCCACGCAGCTTCGGCAGCTTCTATGAAATGGCCGAAGAGAACGCATGGTCACGGGTGCTGCTCGGCGTTCACTGGCGCATGGACTGTGACGAAGGTATGCGCTTCGGTACGGCCATTGGCCGCAAGGTGAACAATTTGCCTTGGAAGAAATAATCGGCTCATAACCAAGGGAAGGCCCAAGCTGTGGCTTCTCGGTTGAGCTTGAAATATTTTCACTTTAAGAATATCACTTGCAAGGCAAGCCAGGCTGAAGCTTGGCTTGCCTGCATTTTTTTTAACCTGCATTTGATGAAATTGCATTTACGCAAAAACAAGTTTTTTAAAACACTCGCTATCATCACTGCGGCATTTTGCATCACAAACTGCAAGCCGTCAGGCAGTAAAACGCAGGAAGTGGTGCAGCACTTTGCCTCTGGCGAGGTCTCCCGCCGCCATTTTGAGGTCGAGGGCAAAAAAGAGGGCATGATGACCGAATATTACCGAGACGGCAAGCTGCGCTCGGAGCGCAATTTCAAGAACGACAAACAAACGGGCCGGGCCGTTTTCTACCACCCGTCAGGCCAGGTGATGGAGGTGCAGTATTTTGATGAAAATGCCATGAAACAGGGCGGCGACTCCACATTCTACGAAGATGGGCGGCTTCAAATGGTGCTCAATTTCCAAGACAACAAAAAACACGGCTACCTCCGCAAATGGTCGCCCGAAGGCACCCTGATTTATGAAGCCCGTTACGACATGGACACCTTGGTGGAGGTCAAGGGACAGGTTTTGAAAAAGCAGGGCAATTAACAATTGGTTCAATCTAAGTATATTCTAAGTTCGTATCCGAGAATCATGCTGCTGCGTCCCGGTATCTTTGCCCTACAATTGCAACCACTTGCGCAAACCCTGTTTTGAGCGATTTTTACATTATTTTAGGTATGAAAAAATCATTATTCCCATTGAGCATGGGGCTTGCTTTTGCCATTTCCATTTATGGCCAAAACGTACAAGACACCCTCAAGCAAATCCAACTGCAGCAGGTAGAAATAGGTGTGAGCCGCAGCACCATCACCCGTTTGCCCAAGACACAGGACGGCTTCATCTGGTCGGGCAAAAAAAGCGAAGTCATCAACCTCCAAGCCGCTGACGCAAACATCGCCGAGAAATCCCCCCGCCAGATTTTCGCCAAAGTGCCCGGCGTCTTCGTTTACGACATGGACGGCACGGGCAACCAAATCAACATCTCCACCCGTGGCCTCGACCCACACCGGGGCTGGGAGTTCAATATCCGCAAGAACGGCATCATCACCAACACCGACCTCTACGGCTACCCGGCCAGCCACTTCACGCTGCCGATGGAGGCCGTCGAGCGCATCGAAATGGTGCGGGGGACGGGGGCGCTGCAATACGGCCAGCAGTTCGGTGGCATGATTAATTATGTGGTGAAACAACCCGACACCACCCGCTCCATTGTGCTCGAAACGGTCAATACCGCTGGCTCCTTTGGCTTGTTGAGTTCCTACAACGCCATCAGCGGCAAGGTGGGCAAGCTGGAATATTATGCCTATTACAACCGGAGGATAGCCGATGGCTATCGGGACAATACC
>JALOMF010000126.1 GCA_025455635.1 Saprospiraceae bacterium
GCTCAGGAAAATCGCAAAAATCCCCGGCACACAGACGAGGTAAATCAGTGCGGAATACAAGTATTTCCAAGGGTCGAGGCCGCCCTCGCCCTTGCCCAGGATGCCCGCCAACAGTGCCGTGAACGGGATGAGCAGGAAGTAGGAAAGTATCCAAAACGGGTTGGCGACAATGAAGCTGAAGAATTCCTGTAAAGTCATGGCTTGTCAAGTTTTGTTGGGCAAATTAAAGCAAAAAGGCAGCCACTGTGGCTGCCTTTCGGTTTTATTGTTGATAAAATTGGCTCAATGCCAAATTTCTCAATTTCTCAATTTACAATTTCCTCCTACAAGTCGAGCAGCAGCGTCACTGGCTCTTCCAGCAGCTTTTTCACCTTCACGAGGAAGGTCACGGACGAGCTCCCGTCAATCACCCGGTGGTCATAGCTGAGGGCCAGGTACATCATCGGGCGGATTTCCACTTGGCCGTTCACCGCCACGGGGCGCTGCACGATATTGTGCATGCCGAGGATGGCGCTCTGCGGCTCGTTCAGGATGGGGGTACTCAGCATCGAGCCGAACACCCCGCCGTTGGTGATGGTGAAGGTGCCGCCGCTCATCTCCTCCAGCGTCAGTTCCCCCTTGCGGGCCTTGTCGGCCAATTCCTTGATTTTCAGTTCAATCTGCGCAAAATTCAGCGACTCCACATTGTGCACGGGCGGCACCACGAGGCCCGTCGGCGTGCTGATGGCGATGGAAATATCCACGTAGTTGTGGTAGATGATGTCCTCGCCGTCAATCATGGCGTTCACGTCGGGCATTTCCATCAGCACCTTGGCGCAAGCCTTTGCGAAGAGCGACATGAAGCCGAGCTTGATGCCGTATTTTTTCACGAAGGCATCTTGGTGCTTTTCCCGCAGGGCCATGATTTCGGTCAGGTCCACCTCGTTGAAGGTGGTGAGCATCGCCGTGTTGTTCTTGGCGCTCACGAGGCGCTTCGCAATGGTGCGGCGCATCCGGCTCATCTTTTTGCGTTCTTCGGTACGGGCGCCAGTGGGTGCTGGTGCTGCCGCAGCAGGTGCAGGTGCGGTTGGCGCTTGCGCAATGGCTGGTGCGGCGGCCTCTCCCCCCTTCAGGGGGGCTGGGGGGGTGGCTGCTGCCTTTTGGGCGTCCTCCTTGGTGATGCGGCCATCCTTGCCAGTGCCAGCCACAGCTGACGGTTCAACGCCGCTTTCCTTCAAAATCTTGGCAGCGGCAGGCGACGGGTGGCCCTCGGCGTAGGTCGCTGGCTTGCTTTCGGCAGGTGCCGCAACAGGCGCAGCGGCGGCTGGTTTTGCCTCGGCTGGTGCAGGTGCGGTGCCAGTAGGTGCAGCGGAAGTGTCAATCTTGGCCACGAGTGCCCCGATGGCGATGTCGTCGCCCTCAGCGGCCACGTGGATGAGCTTGCCAGCGGCCTCGGCAGGGAACTCCAGCGTTGCCTTGTCCGACTCGAACTCGCAAATGGGGTCGTCGAGCGACACAAAGTCGCCATTGCCTTTCAGCCATTTGGAGAGGGTCACTTCTGTTATGGATTCCCCAATCACGGGGACTTTCATTTCAACGATAGCCATATTCTATTTTTTTGAGCCGCAAATATCAATGAAGCTGTTTAGACTTTCCTTGAAAAAATCGGTGCAGGTGGTTTTTGTGGTAAAAAAACGTGATTTTTCAAGATGGGTTCAGTAATTTTTCAAACGGATGGCTGCCACGTCCTACATCACAAATCGCCCAACTGCGGCCTAATCACGATGTCCTCCACCACGGCGGCGGGGCTCATTTGCCAAGCGCACCATACCGCTAGGGCGATGTCGCTGGCCTGCATCAGGCGGCTTTCGGGCAGCTCCACGCCCGCCCAGCTGTTCGACCAAGTGGCCCCCGGCAGGATGGCCGTCACCTTGATTCCCTTGGGTTTCAGCTCTTCCCGCAGTACTTTGGAGAAGCCCAGCAGCGCAAACTTGGAGATGCTGTACGAGCCGCCGTTCGGGTAGGCAATCTGGCTGGCGATGCTGCACATGTTGAAAATATGGCCGCTGCCCTTGGCGAGCATCACGGGCAGCATGGCACGGGTGAAGTGGTAGGCGCTGTAAAGGTTCGTCTCGATTTGCATTTCGAGCTGGCCGTCCGGCTCCGCCGAAATTTCGCCCGGCACGAACACGCCCGCATTGTTCACGAGGCAGTCCACTTCGCCCCATTGCTGTTTCACAAAATCGGCGAAGGCCAGCACTTCGGCTTTCTGGCGCATGTCGGCGGCCTTGGTGAGCACTTTCACGCCATATTTTTCTTCTAATTCTTTTTTGAAAACGGCGAGGTCGGCTTCTGAGCGGGCGCAAACGGCCACGTCAAAACCCTCTGATGCGAACTTCTCTGCGATGGCCCGGCCAATGCCTTTGGTGGCGCCTGTGATGATGATTTTCATGTTGATGTTTAGATAGTTTTGAGCTGGCCGAGGTGACATCTTTTTCCAACCCGGCAATTTAAAGAACGCAGGGTTGAACTGGAAAAAGGTGTCATCTCGGGATAGATACTTGCTAATAAATCAGGGAGATGACACCTTTTTCCTGCAAAACTCAGCTAAGATTATTTTGTCCGGGTGGAAAAAGATGTCACCTCCCGAACGCCCACACCAAGAACTCCGGCAGCACCATCCCCCAGGTGTGTGGGTGGTGGATGCCGTCCTTCACTTCCCGGTAGTGGATGTCGTGCTTGTGGTGGTAGCCCTTGTTTTTCAGCAGTTCGATGAGGTCGAGGGTATCGTCAATGGAATCAATGACGCCGTTGCGGTTGCGGTCGTCGGTTTCGTCCATGGTGCCGGTCTGGAACCAAAATTGGAGGCCGGGGCGGTGCAGGCCCATGTCCACCAGCTCGTGCATGATGCGGCCGCCGTCGGGGTCGTCCTCGCAAAAATCGCAGTGGCGCCACCAGAAGCTGCCGGAAAAAACGCCCGCCTTGCCAAAAAGTTTGGGGTTGTTCCAGACGATGTCCATTGCCGATAGGCCACCGAGCGAGAAGCCCGCAAAGGCCGTGAAGCGGGGGTCTTTCAAAATATGGTAGGTCTGGCGCACGTGCGGGTACAGTTCTTTCACGATAAAATCGGTGTACAGGTGCGCTTGGCTGCCCCGGCTTCGGTAGTCGGGCCTGTGGGCAGTGCCGTACTCCTGCAGGCGCTCCCCGGCATGGATGGCCACGACGATGAGCGAGGGGATTTTTTGCGAAGCGTAAAGCCTGGACAACGTGTCGGCGAGGCGAACAGCCTCCATGTCCTGCCCGTCGTTGAAAAACAGGACGGGGAAACGGCTGGCACCACTGGCGTCGTAGTCGGGCGGCAAGAAAATATCAACGCTGAAACGGGTGGAAAGGAACTCCGAGCGGAAGTTGCGGAGCCGGTGAAGGTGCAGCGAGTGGCGCTGCTCTTTTGAAAAATCAAAATGTGGTTGGCTCGTTGCCAAAAAGTCCAATTTTCCCATGCCCAGTTTTGCTATTGAAAATCAATGCGTTTTGCGCTCGCTGTCAGGATTTCGCCTTAGCTTTGCCCATCATTCCATCATATCCATCTACCTGAAAACAGCGGGGCAAAGCAAATCCTTTCAAGGCAAATTTAGCGAAATCATTTTTTGATAACAATCAAAAATTCATCCATAACAGTTTACTTTATCTAAAACCACTTGCAAATGAAGAAGATAGGCATACTTTTCGGCAAAGAGAGAACCTTCCCCCAGGCTTTCGTGGAGCGCATCAACTCGAAAAAAGTCGAGGGCATCACGGCTGAGTTTGTGAAAGTGGAAGAACTGATGCAGAACCAGCCCAGCGGCTATGCGGTCATCGTTGACCGTATCTCGCAGGACGTACCGTTCTACCGGGCTTACCTGAAAAACGCCGCTGCCACTGGCACCGCCGTCATCAACAACCCTTTTTGGTGGAGCGCCGACGAGAAGTTTTTCAACAACGTGCTGGCCGAACAAGTAGGCGTGCCCGTGCCGAAAACTGTGCTGCTGCCCAGCAAGGACCACCCAGACGATACCTCGGCAGAGAGCTTCAGCAACCTCAAGTTCCCGATGGAATGGGAGGCGATGCTCGACTACCTTGGCGGCTTTCCGGCCTTCATGAAGCCACACGCTGGCGGCGGCTGGAAGAGCGTTTACCCCGTGGATAGCTGGGGCGAGGTGTTCAAAGCCTACCACGAGACTGGCCAATTGGTGATGATGTTCCAAAAAGCAGTGAACTTCGACAGCTATTTCCGCTGCTACTGCGTGGGCCGCAAATACGTGCGCATCATGGACTACGAGCCACGCAACCCGCACCACCTGCGTTACGTGGCCGACCACGGGGCGTCTAAGGAACTGCTGGAACTGATTGAAGATTATGTGCTCCGCCTCTGCAACGGCCTTGGCTACGACTTCAACACCGTGGAGTTCGGCGTAGAAAACGGCGTACCGGTCGCCATTGACTTCTGCAACCCCGCTCCCGATGCCGACGTGAACTCGGTGGGCAAGGAGAACTTCGAGTGGGTGGTGGAGACCATGGCCAACTACGCCATCGAGCGGGCGCAGGCGCACCAAGAGGGCAAGCACAACCTCACTTGGGGCACCTTCATGCAGCAGGCCGTGATGGGCAATCACCTCACGCCACCAGCGGCCCCGGCCAAGGCTGCGGCGAAAAAGAAGAAATAATGGTTTGATTGTTGAATTGTTTGATTGTTAGGATGGCTATTTTCAAATAAGCATTGTCCAAAACAATCAAACAATTTCAGCAATCAAGCAATCAACAACACATGGAAGGCAAGCTTAAACTGGCAATTTTGGACATGTACGAGGGAACCCGAAACCTCGGCATGACGAATATTCAAGACATCGTTCGTCGCTTCGGTACGGACATTGACTACGAGATTTTTGACGTGCGCAGCGCCGTGAAGGTGCCTGACCTGGGCCACGATATCTACATCTTCTCCGGCGGCCCCGGCAACCCGCTGATGGGCGACGAGAGCTGGCTGACGCCTTTCCACGACCTGATTGACGACCTCTGGCACTACAACCTCAATCCCGATAGCTATCGGGACGGGCCAAAGAAATTCGTGTTCTTCATCTGCCATTCGTTCCAGATGGCCTGCCACCACTTCAAGATTGGGGAAATTGACCGCCGCCGGAAGAAGTCGTTCGGCACTTTTCCCGTCCACAAAACGGACGATGGGGAAATGGAATGGCTGTTCGACAACTTGAACGAACCGTTTTGGGTGGCCGATTTCCGGGAGTTCCAAATCATCCAGCCGGACTTTGCGAGGATGGATGAGCTTGGCATAAAACTGCTCTGCATCGAAAAAGACCGCCCCCACCTCGAACTGGAACGGGCAATGATGGCCGTGCGCTTCTCGCCAGAGATGATCGGCACGCAGTTCCACCCAGAGGCCGACCCCGTGGGCATGCGGGCGTATTTTTCGGAGCCGGAGCGCATGGCCGCCATTTTGGAGGAATACGGCGAGGACAAGTACCGTAACATGGTGACCCACCTGCACGACCCCGACAAGATTGCCCGGACCCATGCGACGATACTGCCGCTGTTTTTGCACGATGCCATACGGAAGGTGAGGGCGGGGGGGCTGGTGTTGGCTTAACCTATTTTTTTGCTTCGCAATTTGATGAGAAAAACATAGCCCCGAAAGTTGTACAACTTTCGGGGCTATGTTTTTATAACTAGGCGTCACGGTGTACATTTGGGCGAAACAAAACCAGTATGATAAAAAACATCCGCACCGCCTACAACGCCGCCTTCACCGAGGAAAAATACCAGGCATTCCTCCACGAAATCTACTTGGAAACCAACCACAAGGTGCCGTTCCACATCGCCGAGACCCCGGTATTTGTACCAAAAGCACTGTCCGACCAGCTCTTCCAAGCCTGCGAGGAATTGGTGGACACACTGGTTCGGCCCGATTTCAAGGCGCTCTCGGAGGAGACCATCCTGCCGGGCTGCTACGTGCCGGGCGAGACGGCGCACTCGACCTTCCTTTGCATTGACTTCGGCATCTGCGTGGACGAGGCGGGGCATATTTCACCACAACTAATTGAAATACAGGGTTTTCCGTCGCTGTTTTTCTACCAAGACCTCTGCGCAAGGGCCTACCGCAAGCATTTCGACATTCCTGAAAACCTCCATCACCTCTTCGGTGGCCTGACCAGCGAGGGCTATGTGGAGCAAATGCGCAGGGTCATCGTGGGCAACTCCAAGCCCGAAAACGTGATACTGCTCGAAGTGGAGCCGCACAAGCAGAACACGCAGGTGGACTTCTGGGCGACGGAGCGGGCGCTTGGCATCAAGGTGAAATGCCTCACCGACCTGAAAGTGGAGGGCAAGGATGTTTTTTATTTGGATGAAAACGGGCGCAAAGTGGCCGTCGAGCGGATCTACAACCGGGTCATTTTTGATGAATTGCAAAAGCGAACGGACTTGAAGCGGGAGTTTTTCTTCGAGAACGAGTACAACATCCAATGGGTGGGGCACCCGCACTGGTTTGCCCGCATCAGCAAGCACACGTTGCCGCTGTTCAAGAGCGAATTTGTGCCAAAATCCACTTACCTGAGCGACCTGAACGGCATCCCCGACGACTTGGAAACTTATGTGCTGAAGCCGCTTTACTCGTTTTCCGGCCAGGGCGTCATCATACACCCCAAGGCGGCGGACATCGAGGCGATACCAGATGCCGAACGCAAGAATTTCATTTTGCAGAAAAAAGTCGCTTATGCACCCGTCATCGAGACGCTGGACGACCCTGCCAAGGTGGAAATCCGCATGATGCTCGTATGGGAAGATGGTGCTGCCCGGCCAAAAATCATCACCAACCTCGTTCGATTGAGCAAGGGAGAGATGGTTGGCGTACGCTACAACATGGGCAAGACTTGGGTAGGCGGCGGCGTTGGGTTCTTTGAGCTTTGACGGGGAAATTGGTTGAATTGGTGAGGGATTCCCCAATTCAACCAGTTGCCCAATTCCCCAATTCAACCAAAAAGCCCCGATGCAACGCTGCACCGGGGCTTTCAAACAAACATACTATGAGAAATAACTAGAAGATTCAGATATGAGTATTTGTTAATACTTAACACCTTCCGTTATTCTTTGTTCGAAACCTGTAAGTATTTTTCCAAAGCCATGGTCATGGAAGGCGTTTCAGGTTCTGGCGCCTTGATATTGGGATACAGCCCACGGTCGAGCACGGCCTTGAGCGCGCTTTGCCCGAACACAGCGATGCGGGTCGCTTTTTGCTCGAAGTCGGGGAAGTTCTCGTAGAGTGCCTCGATTTCCAGCGGGCTGAAAAATGCGATAATGTCGTAGTAGATGTCCTTGAGGTGGCTCAAGTCGCTGCTCACCACGTTGTACATGATGGCCTCCTGATAGGTGAGGCCGTACTCATCCAGCACAGAGGTGATCTGCTTGGCGCCGAGGTTGGAGCATGGGAGCAAGAATTTCTCCTTGTCCTTGTGCTTCATGAGGTAAGGCTTGAGGTCTTGGATGCTGCGCTCGCCAGAAAAAACCTTGCGCTTGCGGTACACGATGAACTTCTGGAGGTAGTTCGCCACTGCATCGGTCAGGCAGAAATACTTGGTTTCCTGCGACATTTTTACCCGCATCTCTTCGCAGACCGTAAAGAAGTGGTCAATCGAGTTTTTGCTCATGAAAATGACGGAAGAGTATTCGTCCGGCCTTATGCGCTGTTTGCGAAAATCTTTGGCGGTGAGCACTTCGACTTGTATGAAGGGAATCCAGTCTATCTGGAGTTCGTACTTTTTCTCAAGCTCGTAGTAGGGAGACCGCTCAGGCTTTGGCTGCGATACGAGTATCGTTTTCACCTTTTTGTGCGTCTCCACGTATGTTTTACCATTTACAACGTCCATTCGAAGTATAGAATTTGAGTTGTTTCAATAATCCTGAAATCAACTGCCGCCATAAAACATAGCAATTTTGTATATGACGAGCAAGGGGGCGATTTCGACGGCGCAAAGATACAACAAAAAGTGAAATTTGTTGTCAGCAATGAAGCGGTTGCCTATAAAGAGGCCCCGCAGGGCTAAGAACAAATAAATCAGCCCCAACAACCCGAAGGCCCCATTTACTACTAGTCCTGTCGTGCTTTGGGGGGCGTAGGCTATGAACAAAATGATTGGCACCAAGATTAAGCCTATCACGATATTGAATATCATGATGGTAAACTGGTAGGAGTCAACTTCTTTGCTGATGGGGAACACGAAGCCCACCAGCCAAAGCACAAAATGCTTTGCCACGAAGAAGCCCGCCACGCCTCCCATGCAGAGCAGTAGGGAGTACAGGTTGGAGGTGGAGATGGTGATGCCAAAATGCCTGGCGGCCAAGAACGCAAAAAGGCCCGCATTGATGAAGAACAGCAGATAGAGCACCAAGTAGGCCAATGCAAGGCCAGAGCTTTGCTCCCGGTGCAGTTGGTTGAGCAGGTTATCGTTGATGAACGCCTTCCAGATTTTCTCTATCAAAATCCTGAAAATGGTCACGATGAGCGTCAGGATGATGAACATGACGAGGATGGAAACAAAAAGGAACCTGCGGTAATTCGTTTCTTTTTCCTTGGCTGACTGGACCTTTACTTTTTTTTGAGCGGGAATGTGCAAGCCCGGCACCCTGCCCTGCTGACCGGGCGGCCTGATATTTATGATGTCGAAAGGATTGGTGGAAACGGGTATCGCAGCCACACTGTCGGCAGCGGGGTCGGGTAGTCGGGGTTGCAGTTCGAACGGGTTGGCTGCATCTTGGCCGACGGTAGCAATACTGGCGAGCAACAACAGCGCCGCCCCTACGATTAGCCTATGTAAAAGGGTGATATTTGCCATGAAGTCTTTGAAAGGCGCAAAATTAAACGTTCCGACGGCCTTTTCTCAAAATCTTTGTCCACTTTCTCCAGACGATCTTTAAGTAATTCCTTCATTTCGTCTTTTTTATCGGACTTTTCTTTATCCAGATTTTCTTTCATTTTCTCGGCAAATTCTTTCATCATTTCATCTTGCTTTTTCTGACGATTGATAAAATCATTTACTTTTTGTTGTTCTTTGAACTCCAATGACTCTTTTTCTTTACCCATCTTTTGGAGCTTATCCAACTCGCTTTGTTGTTTTTCTTGCGATTTAAGCGATTTTTCTAGCGAATTGATGTTGTCGTTCTGTTGTTGGATTAATTCGTCTTCTTTTTCGTCTTCTGTTGATTCACGGTGTGAGAAAACGGCCGATTTCGAGCTTTTGAAATTATGCAAAGCATCATTGTCAAAAACTTCAAAGTAATAGTCGTAGTTCACACCTTCTTCAATGGATAATGTACTAGGAAAAGCAAAAACAAATTGATCGTAAACGTCTTTACTCACTGGCAGAATTCCACGTCGTGCTTTTGAAGGATTGTCTTTGGGATAAAAAACAACTTGTAATTTCGATAAACCGTAATCGTCGGAAACTTGACC
>JALOMF010000127.1 GCA_025455635.1 Saprospiraceae bacterium
GCTACAGTTATTCCATGACCGACCGCTGCCACGAGGGTAGGATAGAGTTCCTGAGCACTCCCCGCAGCTTCGGCAGTTTTGATGAAATGGCGGACGAGAACGCCTATTCCCGCATCCCGTTGGGCGTGCATTTTCGCATGGATGCCGAGGCTGGCGTTGACTTGGGGCACAAGGTTGGGAAGAAGGTGAATAGCCTGCCCTGGAAGAAATAGCCACATAGGATTCAGACAGATTTTGATACCAAGCTGGGTGGGTCCTTGTGGCTTGCCCAGCCTTTGTTTCAAAATCCAGAAAATATAGTCTTTTAAACCCGAGTTCTAATAATTGAAGAGGCGGCAAACTGTCGCCTCTTTTTCAGCACTCGAATTTCAGCATGAATAACTTGCTTGAAACTTCCTTAGCAGAACAGGTCGGCAAGCACCCCACTGCCGCTGCGGTCTTTGAGAAATACCAGCTCGGCTTTTGCTGCAATGACAAGTATAAGCTGATAAATGCTTGCCAAGCCCACGGCTTGGATGCCACCGCCGTCACAATGGAATTGGAAGATGCCTTCTCGAAGCGGGAAGCCCCACAGATACCCTACCTTAAATACAAGCCCCTAGACGAACTGGCAGACTATATCGTTGAGCGCCACCACAACTACGTCCGAGAGATGATTCCCCGACTCTTGGCAATTACCAAAAGGATGGCAGAACGACATGGCGAAGGCAATCCCGATTTGGTGAAAATCGCAGGGCTATGGGAAATGGTTGCCGAGAAAATGACCTTGTATATGTTCAAGGAAGAGCGCGACTTATTCCCTTATATAAAGCGATTGGTTCAGGCTAAAAGGACGCGTGACCCTTGGTTGTTTCCACGCTACCCTTTTGTTTCCGCTGCCATCCAGTCCATGGAAAATGAGCATGACGAAGTTGGCGGTTTGATGCAAGAAATAAGGGACCTGAGCAACAACTACACCCCACCACCCGGTGCCTGCACGGCCCACCGCTTGTGCTTCCATGAGTTGAAGGAGTTCGAGGAGGACTTCCAACGTCATGTTCACTTGGAAAATCACCTGCTTTTTCCCGGTGCGAAGGAACTGGAACCTGCTGCGCTTACTGGATTCGTAATGGAAAAGGTGGCGGGCGGCGCTCAATAGAATTCAAATTTAGCGGTATATGGGGGTCAAATAATATCGTTTTTCAGCTCATTGCCGTCACTGATAATCAAACGTATGTTCAAACCACTGTTGCACAAATTCCATATCCCCGTCATGGGGATTGGCTTCACCATTGATACACCGATTAAGATTGCCCGCTTTGGCATCTCCTCCGTCTTATCCATTGTGGAGGATGAATTGATTGAGCAAATGCGGGAATTCCATTGCCGGAAAGCAAGCGAGGAATATGTTCCCATAAAAACAGGGGACGAAGATTGGCGGGCAAGGCGCATCACCGCTTACCTGAACCTTGTCCACCGCATCGTGAAACAGCAAACCGAGGAGTTGCGTCAGCTTCCCTTCGAGCCTGGTTCGGAAATATTGAAGTTTTTCGAGCTGCTGCCCGATGATTCTCCTGCAAAAAAGATATTCACGGCAATGATGGAAATGGAGGGAGGAAACGCCAAGAAATTGCTACAAAAACAGTTGCGCAGCTTTATTGAAGCAGGCTCCATTGATGTCAATATCATGTCGAAATTGGACAGGGTGAACTATGCAAAAAATGGTGAGCCACTGCCAACCGAATATTCGGATGGACATGCTGCATTGCGGGGTTTTGCCAATAGTGAATTAAATGGTGCGGTCATATTTTCCGCAGGTTTCAATCCCCGTTTGTATGCTTATTTGGAATCCTTCCCCGATTTTTTGCCAGATACTGATGGGGCATTTAAAAAGAAGATAATCCTCAAGGTCAGCGACTACCGCTCTGCCCTCACGCAAGGAAAACTCTTGGCCAAGAAGGGGCTTTGGGTGTCGGAATTCAGGATTGAATCGGGGCTGAACTGCGGCGGCCATGCCTTTGCCACCGATGGCTTGCTGCTCGGCCCCATTCTCGAAGAATTTAAAAACAACCGCCCAGCACTCGGCTTGGAATTGATGGAGCTATGCAACCATGCACTGGTGGCGAAGGGATTTGAACCCTTCGTTGCACCGCCAGAAATCCGGCTCACCGTACAGGGCGGAATCGGCACAGCGAGTGAAAATGATTTCCTGCTGGACTATTACGAGGCAGACAGCACCGGCTGGGGAAGCCCGTTTTTATTGGTTCCCGAAGCCACCGAGGTGGACGAGGAAACCCTGCAACAATTGGCCACCGCCAAAAAGGAGGATTATTATTTGAGCAGTGCTTCCCCCCTCGGCATCCCGTTCAATAATTTCAGGAATAGCACCTCGGAAGTGCAGCGCAAGGCTCGCATCGCTAAGGGAAGGCCCGGCAGCCCGTGCTATAAAAAATTCCTTTCGTCCAATACCGAGTTCACGGAAGTGCCCATTTGCACCGCCTCCCGGCAATACCAAGAACTGAAAATAAAACAATTAAAAGAAAAAGACCTCCCTGCCGATTTATATGAAAAGGAGTACGACAACATCGTGGCGAAAGAGTGCCTCTGCGAAGGGCTTGGCGCTTCGGCGCTCCTAAAAGAAGGACTTCCGCCTTCGCACAAACTCACTGCCGTGGCTATATGTCCCGGGCCGAATCTCGCTTATTTCTCCGGTATATTTTCCCTAAAGCAGATGGTTGACCATATATATGGACGAATTAATGTCCTGAATTCCGAGCGCCGACCAAATATGTTCATAAACGAGCTTGTCCTATACCTAGATTATTTAAAAAACGAGTCGGGTAAATATATGGATAACGCCACGACCCAACAATCCCGGTATTTACGGACTTTTCAAACCAATTTAATGTCAGGCATTGCCTATTACAGGAATTTGGCCGCTGGTATTAAACAGGGGGCTGGGTCTTTTTTGAAAGATATGAAGGAGGATTTGAGGGTTGTGGAAGGGGTGCTTTTGAATATTCCGATTCCCGTAGCAGAGGGAGGTAAATAAAAGTAGCACAGTTTAGCACCACATCCAACCGAACGTCGTGCGGCTCGCACTGCTCGTTCGGCTGTTCGTCCTTTTGTCCTTATTTGGTAAAATTAGGGTCGAATCCTTATTTTAAATCGGATAAATTTATCCGATTTAAAAAACTTGCCTTACCTTTGCCTTTGAAAGGAGAAACTGAATGTCCAGTTTTCCATTTTCAAATACAAAAACCCATGTTTTCAAAAGCCTGCGAATACGCCATCCGAGCAACCCTGCTCATCGCCACCCACTCACTGGAAGGCAGCCGGGTGAGCGTGAAGGACATCGCTGAAGACACTGGTTCGCCCGTTGCTTTCACCGGGAAGATTTTGCAGCAATTGACAAGGGGCGGCATCGTCCGCTCGGTGCAGGGGGTGCATGGTGGCTTTGAAATCGGGCGCAAGGAAATGGAGAGAACCCGCCTCAGCGAAATCGTCACAACCATTGACGGCGACCATATTTTCACCGGTTGCGGGCTAGGCCTCCGTGCCTGCAACGCACTGAAACCCTGCCCCATGCACGAGCGCTTTGCCGCTGTGCGGAACGAACTTAAAGCCATGCTGGAAGAGACGACCGTGCTGGAACTCGCACTCGGGCTGAAGGACGGCAGCACTTTTTTGAAAAGGTAAAATTTTTTAACTCAAAATGGGACTTTTTTGTCCTGTTTTTCAATCATAAAAAAAATGAACATCAATCAAAATCAGACCATCGGCGAAACCGTCGCCCAAGACTACCGCACCGCCTCCGTTTTCCAATCGCACGGGATTGACTTTTGCTGCAAGGGCGGGCGCACCATCAGCGAAGTTTGCGAAAACAAGCAACTCAAGGCGGATGTACTCCTGCAAGAACTCCACTCGGCCACCGCCACCAGCGAGGCCACCGCTGCCGACTACCGTACCTGGCCCCTCGACCTGCTGGCCGATTATGTGGAGAAAAAGCACCACCGCTACGTCACAGCCAAATTGCCGGAACTGACACAATACCTGAGCAAACTCTGCAAGGTACACGGTGAGCGCCACCCCGAACTGATTGAAATCAGGGACGAGTTTGCCCATGTCTCCAACGAACTGACTTCGCACATGCAGAAAGAGGAAATGATATTGTTTCCGTTCGTGCGGAAATTGGCTACCGAAAAGCACCCCGGCTTACCGCCGTTCGGCACCGTCGAAAACCCCATCCGCATGATGATGGAGGAGCATACAGTGGAAGGTGACCGCCTCGCAAAAATCTCGGAACTCAGCAACCAGTACACTGCACCGGAGGACGGCTGCACGACCTACCGGGTGGCGTTCGCCATGCTGCGGGAATTTGAGGAAGACCTCCACCTGCACATCCATTTGGAGAACAACATCATGTTCCCCCGTGCCATCGAACTGGAAAAGCACCTAGCAAACTGACCATGAGCGACACCAAACCATTGAAGCGGCACGCCTCCCTCCAGCCATTGAGCAGGGAGCACCATCACGGGCTTTTGCTCGGCTGGAAAATCCGCACCGGACTTTCAAAAGGGGTGGCACTGGAAAGGATAAAAGCCTATTCGGACTGGTTTTTTGAAAACCACCTGCTGCCCCATTTTGAGGTGGAGGAGCGGCATATTTTCCCCGTCCTCGGCGACGAGGAGCACCCGATGGTCGAGCGGGCAATGCGAGAGCACCGCAGGCTGCGGCGGTTGTTTGCTGCCAACGAGGAGTTAGCCAAACATCTCAACCTGATTGAGGAAGAATTGACGGCGCATATCCGCTATGAGGAGCGGGAACTGTTCAACGAGGTGCAAAGGATGGCCACGCCCGAACAACTGGCGGAAGTGAAGGCCCTGCACCGGGGGCAGCCGTTTTTAGAGGAATGGGAGGATAGGTTTTGGGAGTAGTGATTTTACCCGATAACCACCTCATGCTCCGGGCAGTCCACCCGAAGTTCCGAGGCTTGCAGCGGGGTGTTCATCAGTTGGCAGAAATGGCTGTTGCCTTGGATGCGGTGGTGGGCGCAAGTATAGCACATGCGCTGCACCGTGATGACGCCTGCCCGGTTCAGGTGCTTGATTATACCGAGTAGATGGAGCAACAGATTGGCCTGGTCATCTTCGGAAAGTTGCTCGATGGGCGTTTGGATTTCCGATGAAAAATAAGAGGCCCGGCTGGCAAGCGCCCCGCCCTCAACAGTCAGTGAAAGGGAAAAGCTGCGCTGGTCGGCTGGGTCGGGTGTTTTAATCACCAAACCTTTAGACAATAGGGTTTTCACGGCATCGCTCACAGTGGCCTTGGTCATGTTGAACTCAGCTGCGAGATGGCCCACCTTCCGCTTTTCCCCATCGGGGTGGTGCAGCAAGAAAATGAGCAACTGCACCTGTAAGGGGCTAAGCCCCTCTGCCTTGCCCTCGTTCCACAGCAACACCCGGAACGCCTCGGAAATGCGCTCCAAGGCCACCACGACTTTGCTGCCCATGCTGCCCTGCTGGTGCGCCGTGTCGAATGCCGATTTTTTACTCATTGCATCATGGCTTTTAGTTCCGCCTCCGTTTTGCCCCGCAGGTCGGCGAAGCGGTACTGGGCATAGTGCGCACGGAGGTGCATCACCAAATCACGCCGGGTGGGGTTGGCTGGCAGGGCTGCGGGGATATCGTCCATTTCGAGGATATAATAGCCCCTTGCCTGTATGGCTGCCTTGACATCAGCCCCTGCGTCCTCAACGTGGCAGAAACGGCATTCCTCGGTGTCCAACCTGGCGCTCGACTCGTTTTTAGTGGCAAGGTATTCCTTCCCGTACTGGTGTATGGCGAGGGCATCTTTGAGGGTGGAGGGCACGAGTATGTCGAAGTGCATCACGCTGCCGTCCCGTTTTTTCACGTATGTGTCCCAGACTGCTACGCTCATTTTTGATGTATTTTTTGATGGTGAAACAGATGGTGATTGCCCCGCAGCGGAAAGTCCATATAGGGCGAAGATAAGCAGGAGAAACGTTCTCATATTTTCGATTTTAGAAAATAGAAAACGAAGAGCCAGGCCAGCCCTTTCAGCAAGAAGAACAGGAACCCAGCTACTCCGATTTTCTTCAGGTATGCTTTTGTCTTAGAACTCATTTTCCTTAAAATAAGGCTGGCACCAAAGCAAAGTCGTCAGGGTCACGGCCTTGAACCAAGCATTGTGCATGGCGTCCACATCGTCGGCACTGTGCCCTTTGTTTCCCAAGAAACCCTTGATGGTGGCGGTAATCGGGTAGATGAAGGCCACGAGGTAGCGGGCATGGATGATGGGCACGGTGTCCACCCCGTCGGTCTGGTTCTTCTTTGTGCTGTGGTGGCGCAGGGCGATTTCATGCTGGTAGTTGAGCCAGCCCTGGTCGTAGGGGCGGTTGCAGAGGTCGAGTATCCACTGCCCGAACCTGGCCCGTACGGCACCGAGGTAATCCATGTTTGGCTGGCCTCCTTTTGTGAAATAATGAAGCAGGTGCTCGTTGCCGCCCACGTAGCCATACCACAGGTCGAGCACGGCATCGGTCTGGCCATCGAGCACGGCCCCCGCCATGCGGAGGTAGCGGTCGTCGTCGTTCGACCAAAGGAGGGTTTTCTTGAGCAAGGTAAGGTCTTGCATTGTAACGGGGGAAGTGGCAAGCGAGGTGCTGCCGTAGTCGTAACCTTTGATTTGTGCCATGTTGAAATGTTTTTTAATGGTGATTGTGAAACGATGGCACAAATATAGTAAGGATTCCTAACTATATACCAGTAAGCAAAAAAAAAATTACACCAACACAACTACCAAGCCCAAATACACCAATAGCACTACGCCCACCAAGACTAACCACGCCCGGTGCGCCCGCCTCATCTCCATAAACTGCCAGACGACCAGCAAAACCTTCACGCAGGCAGCAATTGCCAAGGTAAGTGCCAAAACGAAACCTGTTTTTTCACCAGCAGCCATCAGGCCAGAGGAAGCCGTGAGCAGCACGAGCAGCGCCAAGGCAAAGCCGTTGTATTTCGAGGAATCCTTCATTTCATCAAGTATAAAACCGGGAACAGCAGCAGCCAGATGAGGTCGCAGAGGTGCCAAAACGACGCCCCAGTCTCCACGTCCTCGTGGTTGTTTTGGTGGTAAACGCCCTGCCGGGTCTTTCGGGCCAGTAACGCCAAAATCACGCTGCCCACCACTACATGCACGAAGTGAAAGCCCGTGAGCAGCCAGTAAAAAGTGAAGAAACTATTGTAGCCCAAATCAAAGCCGTGCGCCAGCTTCCCGGCGTATTCCGTGCCTTTTATGGCCAAAAAAATCAGACCAAAAACCAGTGCGGCGAGCATCCGGCGGTAGCTGTCCGTCGTTTTTCCCCGCTTCAACAACCGCACGGCCTCCGCCATGAAAAAACCACTGGTGAGCAGCACGAGGGTGTTCACCAAGCCCGTACTGGTGCTCAGGTTTTGTTGCGCAGCAGCGAACAAACCGGGGTCGAGGCTGCGCTGCCAGGCGAACGCCCCTATGCCCGCTGTGAACGTCACCAATTCCACGAGGATGATTATCCAAATCAGGATGCCGCCGGGTGGGTAGAAGAAATTTTTGTGGTCAACCTGCTCCATATTCATTGCTCATTTATCCGTCGGTACAACAGCGCAAGCGCCTGCACCAACTGGTCGGGGTGCGAGAGGATATTGTAGTGGTTTTGCCCGAACATCTGCGGGAGATAGTACCTCGCCACGCTCTCCACGGCCACGGCGTAGGTGCTGACGTGCCGCTCGTGCAGTTCCCGCAGCGCATGCCGCACGTCGGCGATGCCATACTGGCCCTCGTAGCGGTCGTAGTCGTTGGGCTTGCCGTCAGAGAGCAGCACGACCCATTTCCGGCTGGCGGGATGGCGCTCAATCAACGTCTTTGAGTGGCGCAGCGCCGGACCGATGCGGGTATAGCCTTGTGGCTCCACGCTACCGAGCCGCCGCTTGCCCTTGGTCCAGTCCTCGCCGAAGTCCTTCAGCGTGTGGAAGGTGCAGCGGTTGCGGGTTTGGGAACAAAACCCGCCCACGGCGAAGTCCACGCCGTACTCGTTCAGCGCCTCTCCGAAGAGGATAACGGCCTGTTTCTCCACGTCGAGCACCCGATTCCCATCGGCATAACTGTCGGTGGAGAGGCTCAGGTCGAGCAGGAAGAACAGGGCAATATTGGGGTCTTTTTTCCGGGTCGAGTTGTAGATGTTTTCTGAAGGGGTGTGGCCGCTACGCAGGTCAGCGAACCAGTCCACGAGGGCGTCCATGTCAATATTTTCGCCATCGGGCATGCGCCTCACCATCCGGCGCTGCTGGTGTATTTGGGCAAATTTCCGACGCAGCCCGTTCAACGTTTTTTGGTTTTCGGAAAGGCATTTCTGGGCATAAACAAGGTCGCCGCCCTTTATTTTGCTCAAAAATACTTTGCAGTAATCGGGCTTGTACTGCTTCCGGGCCAAGTCCCATTCGGGATAGCTGACGCAGGTCGTGCCATTGCCAGCCTCCTCGCTTTCGGCGATGTTAACCGAGCCACGGAACTCCGCCCGATAGACCGAGTGAGCCTGTTCGTCGGTGCGGACAAGGTGCTTTAGGTTCAGTTCGTTGAGCGCCTCGGCGTGTTCTGCCAGTTCGTCGTCGCCGTCGAAGCCCCGCCAGATGCCGTTGAACTCGTCGGCGGTCTCCACCTTCTCGAAATTGTGGGTGAGCATATAGTCGTCCTGTGCCTTTTTGTCCACAGCAATTACCTCCACCTCCTCCACGGGTTTCGAGGCTATCTCAGTGGTCGGGCTGTGGGGGTTCGTGCCTTCGGCCTCGCCGTTGGGGCTGGCAGTAGTGGGCAAAACAGCCATGCCCTCGTTCACCATGTATTTCCCATAGAGCCAAAAAGGCTCCGGGCGGCTTTTCGGGTCGCTGCTTTGCGTTTCAAAATGAGGTTTTGCTTCGCAAAAAAACCGCGCTACGGCGGGGAACTCCTCCTGCATTAAACTCAAAACAACTGGTGCTACTTCCGCTGCCCTTTGGCGGGCAATTTCAAGGCCCTGCGCTTCGGCTTTTGTGTTCCAATTGAGCTGCTCCCGGCTTTGTATGCTCAGGTACACCACTCGGTACAAATAGAAATACAGGTTCTGCTCCGGACTGGGCAGTTTTGAAAAACTGATGGGCAGGTAAAACGCTTCGTCCTTCCAGCCACCCTCTTTTTCTGCGGGCAGGATGTCCACGTTATGCCCCGTCAGCGCACGGGCAAGCAGCGTCAGGCGGGGGCTGATGGCTTCGAGCCTTACCCCACGGGCAGTTTCTTCCTTGCCGTTGCTGGTCTTCCATTTATCGTAGAAGCCGATTATTTTTTTGAAAAGTATCTGGTCGAGTTCCATCCATCATAATGATGAATGATGAATGATGACCTCCAGATTCATCATTTATCATTCATCGTTTATCATTTTTATATCATCAAATCCGCC
>JALOMF010000128.1 GCA_025455635.1 Saprospiraceae bacterium
TTGAAAAAAACCTTTTTCAAGTCAAAAAATCCCTTACTTTTGCGCCTCTTTTGAAATTCAACAACTTTAAATAGTAGAAAAATGGACGCCATACTATACGTTCAAGAGCAACTTGCTAAGAAAATAGACTTCCCTAAGTTCCGTTCCGGCGACGCCATCGCTGTCAGCTATCGCATCATCGAGGGCAACAAGGAGCGTATTCAGATTTACAAGGGCAACGTCATCCAAATAAAAGGTACTGGAGCTACGAAAACTTTTACCGTCCGCAAAATGTCCAATGGCGTTGGCGTAGAGCGTATCTTCCCGTTCACTTCACCTGCGATTGCAGAAATCGAAGTGCTCAAGCGTGGCCGGGTACGTCGCTCAAGGTTGTACTACCTGCGTGGTGCCATCGGTGCCAAGGCTCGTATCAAGGAGCGCAAGTACATCCGTGTGGCTGCCGTTACGCAATAATTTGCCGTACGAACGCTTTCCGAAAGAGGCTGTTCCAGAAGATTGACACTGGTACAGCCTCTTTTTTATTGGTAAAATCCGCTATCGCAATGCCTTACTGGGGCCTGAGGCCAACTGGCACGGCTCCCAAATCTTTGCCCGCAAACAGGCGGAAGTGCTACTTTTGCCACACAATCTTTATCAGATGAAATACCTGCCCTTGCTCCTGCTACCGTTTTTGTTCGCCTGCAAAAACAACCCGTCACCACCAGCTACTGCCCCCGATGCCGAGGCCACTGAGTTGCCAGCTGGTTTTGCCGAATTTTACCAGCAGTTTCACAACGACAGCCTCTTTCAAATCGAGCACATCGTATTCCCGCTGGAGGGCCTTCCCAACAACGCCGACAGTGCCATCGTGGCCGACAAGACCTTCCGCTGGACGCCCGAAACCTGGCGGATGCAGCGCCAGTTCGACTTTCAGGTGAGCGAGTACAAGCGGGAAATCGTTCCCTTGACCGAATCCATCGTTATGGAACGCATCCTGCACCAGTCCGGCGACTTTGGCATGGTGCGCCGCTTCGCCATCGTGGGCGGGGATTGGCACTTGATTTATTACGCCGGGGTGAACCGGCTGGCGAAGTAACTTCTCATTTTTCCTTTAAAATGCTTTCAAGGTACCTCTACATTCCGTTTTTGTTGGGCGCCGTGGGCTGCCTGCTGGCTGCTGCCACCGTGGACAGCAGCTATGCGGTGTACGCTGCCCCTTTTGCGGTGGGCTTGGCCGTGGTTTACATCCTCAGCCCGCAGATTGATTGGTGGTGGTACAAGCGCCACCCGCTGGACGTGGCGGCGGGGCTTCGGCATTTCATCAACACGACGATGCCGTTTTACCAAAACTTGACAGCCCCTGAGAAAGACCGCTTCCGCAACCGGGTGGCCATGTACATGGAGGCCAACGAATACATGGGGCAAGGCATGGAGGAGGTGCCGCCAGATGTGAAAGGGGTCATTGCTGCTTGTGCCGTGCAATTGACCTTTGGCCACGAGGACTACCTGATGAACAAGTTCGAGCACATCGTCGTGTACCCGCACCCGTTCCCGTCGCCGCAATACCCCGACCAGTGGCATTCATCCGAGCATTTTGCAGAGGATGGCGTCATCATGTTCTCGGCGGAACAGCTCATGCCGGGCTTTGTACAGCCGCAGCGGTTTTTGAACATTGGCTTGTACGAGTACACACGGGTGTTCAGGTATTGTCACCCGGAGGTCGTTTTTCCTGAAATTGGGGAAGCGCATTGGCCAGTGCTGGTCGAAATCAGCGGATTTCCGAAGGACAAAACCATCCAGTACATTGGCTTGCGGGAGATTGACATGGTCGCGCTGGCTGTTGTCTATTTTTTCGGGTTTGGCGAGCGGTTCAAGGCGCTATTGCCAGCGGAATATGAAAGTTTAGCTATTGCGCTCAGGTTGGGAGGAGAAAGGCGGACTTCGGAAATGGGTACTATTTAAAAAGCACGAATACCTCTTGGCTCAGTTTAGCCAAGCTCTTTTCTGTTTTTTTAGCTGCAGCATATCGGGTTTGCTTGCCGTTTTCATACATCCATATTTGCCAATCATTGCCGTTAAATAGTTTTGTAACTTTTAATAAATCGGTTTTTGCGGAAAACCTGTTGTTGTAAGCATCCTTTTTTCTTTCTGAAAACATATACGTCATGTCCTTGAGTGCAATATTGACAGAATTGTTCATTATTTTTAAGCTATCAATATTTCTAATTAAGTCATTGCTGATAAAGGATGCGTTTATAGCTGCTGAATCCTTGATTTCATTCCTGTAACGAAACGTGAAATCCAATTTTAATTCTTCGTTCCGTTCATTGGTAAATGCCAGCGGCTTAATAAAATATTGAGTTCCTTCATCGCCTACAAAAAAAGTCTCGTATAGCTTCTTGCCGGATTTAGCCCCTCCGGGCCTCACATTCATACATGATGATAGTAGCGCAAAAATGCAGAGGGAGAAAGATAGCCTAAAAATGGTCTTATTCATGGATGTTGTAGTGAACGGATTTTCTTTAATTGCCATTTTTTATGACAATTCTTTTTGAAAGCTCATTTTGATTAAACAAAGAATCAGAAAGTGCTTTAGACGCAGTTATTGCAGTAATATAAATAAGTGATTTTTTGTCAATCTCTGATGCGTATGCAGTAATGTACACATCGTCTTTGTTGTTTTTTTTATAAAAAGCGGATGGACTGTTTTGGAAAAGAGAACTAGTATCTTTGGCTTCAGTTTTATTTAACTGGCTATCAACTATATCTTTTATGGAAGTATTAAAGGGCAGGCCAATAAATATCTCATAATTGGTGTGCTTAATATACCTGAACAGTGGAATCTGGATATTTTGATTGCCAAGGTATTTGAAGTACTTATTCTTCACCGGTTCATCTATTGGTTCGACAACTTCACCTTTTTGCAATGCAAACACTATATTATTGAAGAGCAGGACTTCATTTGATTTTTCTTTCTCTTTTGAACAAGCAATCAATGATGCTATAAGGCATAAAGTGAAGAACATTCTCATACGCTCAATCAAAAAAAGAAACAAGCACGGCGAAAATAGTGAAATTTTGCCGTGCTTGGTTGGTTTTACTCGCCAGTAACGATTGTCTCGTAAGTAACAACAATGTTCAACACGTTGGTGGGCTTGATGTCCACCGTAGAGATTTTGGTTATGCCGCCGTTTTTAGCCGCAGTGCGAATGCTCGCATCTTGGTCAAAAAACAACACGCCCAAGTAACCAGTAGCTTTTGCCATGCCGACTTTGCTACCTACAGGGTTGCTTGTTGCGTTTACGGGCAGTGTTACTGCACAGCTCGAAACCATTGCTGCTACTGAAAGTAGCGCTGCGAAATGTTTGATTGTTTTAATCATTTTAATATTGATTTTGGTTTAAAATTCGTTTTTTTGAAACAGTTGCTCGACCCTGCTTTTGCCCATTAAAAAATTGGCAGCTGCAAATATCAGTAATTTTTGCCTCGAACAAAACAGCACCGTGTTTTACACATCAATTGATGAAAAACACCGTGCCGACCACTCACTGCCACTCAAATTTCCACCTCGCAAACGCCTCCATCGCCTCGTACTCTGCCAAGCCGAGCGTTCGGTACAGCCCAGCCGTGGCAGCATTGCGCTCCTTGGCCCGCTGCCAGAATTCCCGCTCGTCTTCACCGGGGAAGGGGGCGCTGTCCTTCTGCGATTGGTGCATAAAAATGGCCTTCTGCTTGCGGGCCACTTGGTCGGGCGACATCGGCACGGCCATGTCAATCTCGTGGATGGGGAACTCGTGCCAAGCGCCCCGGTAGAGCCAGAGCCAGCAGTCTTTTGCCCATTTTTTGTCCTTGATTTTTTCAAAAGCAGCGAAAATGGCATTCAAGCAAACCCGGTGCGTACCGTGCGGGTCGGCGAGGTCGCCAGCAGCATACACCTGGTGGGGCTGTACTTTTTCAATCAAATCCGCCACTACATTAATATCGGCTTCGGTGATATCGCCCTTGCGCACCTTGCCTGTTTCATAAAAAGGCATGTCGAGGAAGTGGATTTTGTCGTCGGTGAGGCCGCTGTACCGGGCGCCCGCCCTGGCCTCGCCCCGCCGAATCAGGCCCTTGATGGCCCGCACCTCCGGGATGTCCGGCTCGCCCTGCTTCTTCGTTTTCAGGAACTTGAGTATTTTCTTGTAGCGCTTTTCGCTGTCGGTGTCAATGATGCCTTGCGCCTCACTGAACTCCAACAGGAACTCCGCATAGCGCCGGGCGTCGTGGTCATGTACGGCGATATTGCCGCTGGTCTGGTAGGCCACGTGCACGTCGTGTCCTTGGTCCACGAGGCGCATGAAGGTGCCGCCCATCGAAATCACGTCGTCGTCGGGGTGCGGCGAGAAGATGATGACCCGCTTTCTGGCAGGGGTGGCCCGTTCTGGGCGGGTGTCATCGTTGGCGTTCGGCTTGCCGCCCGGCCAGCCCGTGATGGTATGTTGCAGGCGGTTGAAAATCTTGATATTGATTTCGTAAGCGCCGTTTTCGAGCAGCATCAGCTCGCTGAGGCCGTGCTCGTTGTAGTCCTCGTTGGTGAGTTTGAGGATGGGCTTGCCCGTCTGTTGGCTCACCCAAGTCACCGCTTGGCAGGCCAGTTCTTCCGTCCAGTTGCACACGCCGCAGAGCCACGGTGCTTTTATTTGGGTCAAATGTTCGGCGGCGGCCTTGTCCAGCACCACCTTCACATTTGGGTGTTTTTGCAAAAAAGTGGCCGGTATCGCCGTAGAAATATCGCCCTCCAGTGCCTTGGCGATGGTAGGTGCTTTGTGCTGGCCCCACGCCAACAGGAACACCGTGCGGGCCTTCATGATGCTGGCCACGCCCATGGTGATGGCCCTCGTTGGCACGTCTTCCTCTTGCCCGAAGTCCTTGATGGCGTCCCGTCGGGTAAGGCCGTCGAGGCGCACCATGCGGGTGAGCGAGCTTTCCCACGACCCCGGCTCGTTGAAGCCCACGTGCCCCGTGCGCCCGATGCCCAGCAGTTGGATGTCAATGCCACCGTTGAGGTTGATTTGCTTTTCGTACCACGAGCAGTACTCTTGTGCCTTTTCCATCGGCACGGTGCCGTCGGGGATGTGGATGTTCTCCTTCGGAACGTCCACGTGGTCGAACAAGTGCTCGTGCATGAAGCGCCAGTAGCTTTGCGGAGCGTCCTTTTCCATCGGGTAATACTCGTCGAGGTTGAAGGTCACGACGTTATAAAAGCTGAGGTTTTCCTCTTTGTGCAGCCGCACCAGTTCCCGGTAAACCTGGATGGGCGAGGAGCCAGTGGCGAGGCCCAGCACAATTTTCTCGCCGTCCTGCTGCTTCTGCCGGATGGCCAATGCAATGCTCCGGGCAACGTGGATGGAGGCTTCCCGGCTGTCGTCCCAGATTTTTACGGGGAGTTTTTCAAAGGTTTTGAACTGGAATTTGAGGGTGGGCTGGGTCACGGCTGATGATAGCATGATAGATAGATTGGTTTTGATTTGACGGCCCGTGGGGGCCGCTGCGAAGGTACAAAGTTCATGCAGAGGAACGAAAATGTTCTTGTTTTCTTCACTTTGTAAAATGCTTGAAAAACGCAGGCTTTCCGACGAATTTTCCCCATCTTTTCAAAGTTGGAAAGGATTTTTACTTTTTCACGTACTTCGTCAAAATCACAATCGTCTGTCCGTTCACCTTGCCTTCAATCTGCTCCGGATTGTCGAACACCAAGCGGATATTGCGGACAGCAGTGCCACGCTTGGCGGCGAAGGAAGCACCTTTCACATCAAGGTCTTTTGTCAAAACAACGGTATCGCCGTTTTCCAAGACTACGCCATTGCTGTCAATATGCTTCAATTCCGGGTCGTTGTCGGCGGCTGCCGATTGTCCCGCACTGGCCCATGCCAATGTCTCATCGTCGAGGTAGAGCATGTCCAGCAGGTCTGTGGAATTCAGGTGGGTCAGCATCCGCCAGGCAAGCACCTTCACGGCGGGCACCTCGCTCCACATGCTGTCGTTGAGGCAGTGCCAATGTTTTTCGTCAGCAGTGGCCGGCTCCTCGATTTGGTGGCGGCAAGTGTCGCAAAGCAGCGCCATTTCGTCGGGGGTGTTGCCTGTTTTCGGGGCTACGGCAAAGGCTTCAAGATGGTCGGTTGCGCCGCAAAGTTCGCAGGTGGCATTGGAGCGTTGGGTGATGATTTCTAAGTTGGTCATTGAACGAATGGATTTTTTGAGGCGCAAAGGTAGCCGGACTTTCCCAAACAAAAACCCAAACCCACCAATCAGAAACCCAGCCTTGCCCGCCGCTGCAAACTGCTGCACCTTTGAATCAAAATCAATTGCAGCATGAAGAAAATCACCTTGTTTATCGCATTACTAGCTATCCTGAATAACCTCACGGCGGCCACTTGGTACGTCGCACCAAATGGAAACGACAACAATCCCGGCAGCCTCGGTGCGCCGTTCAAGACCATTCCAACGGCCATTGAGGCGGCTTCGCCGGGAGATGTGATTGAGCTGCGCAACGGCAGCTATACGTCCAATGAAATACGTGTCACGAAAAGCAACCTGACCATCCGCAGCTATGCGGGCGAGTGGGCCGTCATCACCGCCCCGACCAACGTGGAGGACATCGCCTCCTGCATCTGGTACAACGAGCCGGACGTGACGGGCGGCACCCTCGAACGCCTCGAAATCGTGGGCGGCTACTACTATGGCGTCAGCTTCGAGACCAACTGGGACTGGGGTCTGCCCACCCGCAAGGGCGTCAGCAATATCACGCTCCGCAACTGCAAAATACATGACACGGGCCGGGACTGCATCAAGATAAAACCCGCTTGCAACGGCATCCAAATCATCGCTTGCGAGCTGTACAACAGCGGCGTCGGCTCCTCCAATTCCGTGGCCAACGGCGGCCCGAACGCCGAGGGCATTGACAACGTGAACGGCGACGGCATGGTGGTGCGCAACTGCTATATCCACAATATCAGCACCTCCGGTGTCTATGTGAAGGGCGGCGTCAAGGATTGCATCATCGAGGAAAACCTGATTTATGGGGTGCAAGAAGGCGGCATTTTGATGGGCTTCTACACCGATGCCGAGTTCTTCGACCAGGACGGCACGAACCCAGCATTTTACGAATGCCAGTACAGCCTTGCCCGCAACAATATCGTCTATAACACGGGCGGCGCTGGCATCGGCTTTTTTGCGGCCCGCAATTGCTCGGCATACAACAATACCGTGGTCACGGGTTCCGGCCAGTTTCATGCCCCACTCTATTTTTCGCCCGGCGAAATCTGGATTGACGACAATACCACCCTGACCCCGCCCTGCTTCAATATCCAAGCCTACAACAACATCTTCGTTGACCAAAGCGGCACAGGCGATGAGGACTACACCGTGCAAATCCGGGAAGGGGCGCTGACGGGCACGAACGAAATCAACCGCAATATTTACCATAAAACCAGTGGCCCAGCCAGTTTCGACGACGGCGTGAGCTGGCCCGCTTTGAGCTTCGCTCAATGGAAGTCCCAAATGGGCTTCGATGCCAACAGCCAAGAAGCCAACCCATTGATTGACAACAACTTGCACTTACTATCGAACAGCCCTGCTATTGACGCCGGGCAAAATTCCCCTGCTGCCCGTGACTACGACACACAGCCCCGCAGCGGCAATCCTGACCTTGGTGCGGATGAGTTCGGCAACGGCTCGGCTTTGCAAGTGCCACCGCCCAACGGCACCATCGGCACGGGCGCTGACGGCAGCTTGACGGCCACATTCGATTTATTCGATGAAATAAAAATGACCATTTATCCCAATCCGGCCAGCCATGAAATCAGGGTAGAAATGGAAGATATGGGCGATGTTTTATTGACGCTTTATGATAAAAACGGACGAGCGATTAAACAGGTGAATGGAATAAATATGGCCATTAGTGGGTTGTCATCAGGTATTTATTATTTAAGCGCAAAAACCAGTAATGGCGAAGGTTCTCGGCCAATTATGATTATTGAATAAAGCACTTTGTTCAGTTGCAAATGAACGTTCTTTAAGTTTATAGCAGTCGGTTTTCGAGAGGAGGGGTTATCAAACCCCGGCGTACCAGCACACCGGGGTTTGATAACCCCTCCTCTCCAAAGGCCCGGGGAAATGACAAATTGTGTTCATCAATTTCATTAGCGAATACCTTTAAAATATGTCTATGCAACGCAGAGATTTCATCCTCACTTCCTTACTGTCGTTCCCGGCCTTTGCCTGCTCCACCTCCAAGCGAAAGGGCGGCATGGCAGCCAAAGCCTTCGTCGTTCGGGCAGGTGACAGCCGTTTCCACCAGCCGACGCCGTTCCATGGCGTGAACCCCAACGACCTCAAGGTTTCGACCAAGGACACGGCGGGCAAGCTGTCCAGCTTTTATTACCAAGGCGTGGAAAAAGTCGGGCCGGGGCTGCACTCGCACTTGTTTCAGGATGAAATGTTTTTTGTGCTGGAGGGCGAGTATGTGTTCCAATTGGGCGAGGAACGGCAGTTGCTGCAAGCGGGCGACCTCATCTTCCTGCCCCGCACTGTGCCGCATACCTGGGTGCAAATGAGCGACCGGGGCAAAATGTTCTACTTCCTCCAACCTGCCGGAAAGATGGAAGAGTTCTTCCTGAAACTGACCGAACTCGACGGCAAGGGCACCCGTGAGCAGTACGAGGAACTGGGCAAAGTGAGCGGAATCGCCAACCACGGCCCCGCCATTTCGGCGACAGAGAAGCATGTTTTTGTTGATAAACTGAGCAATGGCTATGTTATAAGGGCAGGGCAAGGCCGATTCAGCGAGCGCACGGTCATCAATGGCCGAAACCCCAACGACCTCAAGATTTCTGGTAAGGACACGGGCGGCGAGCTGTCCGTTTTCGAGTATTTCGGCAATGAAAAGGGAGGACCTCCGATGCACGTCCACCCGCACCAAGACGAGGTGTTCTACGTTGCCGAAGGCAGCTACCTGTTCCAATGCGGCGATGAAAAATTTACGCTCTGCGAGGGCGACATGATTTTCCTGCCGAGGGCCGTGCCACATACCTGGGCGCAATTGGAAGATAAGGGCAGGTTGCTCTTCTTCTTCCAGCCTGCCGGGAAAATGGAGGACTTTTTCCGTTCCATCGGCGGCAACAAAACACTGGCCGCTGGGCTTGACCCTTTCAAGGAGCATGACATGGAAGTGGTCGGGCCGCCAATTAGTTTTTAATCTGTAAATCAATCAGTTATGAAAAATAGAATTTCAATTTCCTTCGCAATTTTCGCCCTGCTCATCCTTTCTTGCAGCAGCAAAAACGAACCAACGGCCACAGGCGAAACCGCTGCCCAAGCCTCGGCTGGCAGCGCCAAAGAGAACCACCTCAGCCTAAAAATCAACGGCGTGGAATGGGTGGCCGACCACGATGTCATGGCGCTGGCACCTTCAATTTTGAGCACGGCAATCCCGACCTCAGCGTGGCGCAAATGGGCAATTGGAACCCCGAAACCTTTATTTGTGGCAGCATGATGGGGCATAACATGAAGGTGAAGGTCATTACAGCTTCTACCAAACCCGATGTGATTGAAGCTACCTTCGAAGGGGAACTGACTTGCAACACAGGTGAGGTCATGAAAGTGACGGACGGCAAGTTTTATTACCACGAATGAATCAACTCAATGATGAATGATAAATGATGAATGATAAATATCGCTACCACGCCGCTCGATTCATCATTTATCATTCATAATTCATCATTAAACATGGCTTATTCCACCAAATTAAAAGTCTTCATTATCGGCTTAATTGCCCTTGTCATATTGAGCAGGTATGGGTGTTATGCTTTGGATAAAAAATACGACACCTACCGCCGTCCTTGGGCTTATAGCAGTGACCCCAATAAGCCGCTGCTCGTCGGCAAATGGCAGGGCAGCGTCACCGACCCCGACAATGTGCTGCACAAGGTGGAAATGGAAATCTTTGTGCCAATGACCGACGAGGAGCGCAAAAACCGCCTTTTCCAAAAACGCATCAAGCGGGACCGTAGTAGCCGTACTTTCTTTGATGGCATGGCAGTGCTGGAAGTCAATGGCCACAGGGATTCCAGCGAACTTTGGGGTGGACTGGACGAGCCGGACGGCCACCAAATCCATTTCCAGTTCCGGCCCGTGAACGACGTACATCCGCCGGGTTTTAACCTGAACTTGGTCGAAGGAAATTGGCAGGAAAACACCCTTGACCTCGACGTGACCTTTGCTTTTTTCAGGCCGGATGGCAGCAGCTTTTCCGATAGTGCCGACCCAAGGCATGATAAAATAGGTAAGTTGAAAATGTCTCGCATGAATTAACTATTGCCCGTAGATTTAATAGATTTACGCAGATTAGCAAACAACTTCGTTGTTCGCTGTACAATATATTCATCTGCGAAAATCAGCGCAATCTGCGGGAGAAAAAACAGAACTTATCGCTTTAACCGCTACCCATTTTTCAAAACCATTTTTTTAATTAAATCCGATTAAATGAAAGCATCAACCTGCATTAAAACAGGACTGGCAGCGCTTTGCCTCCTGTTGTCAACCACCATCGTTTTATCCCAACCAACTGGCAGCACGAGCAGCGGTCTGAGCGTCGCCAAGAAGGGCATTTGGCCCAATAAAACCTGCTCCGTTTGCTGGGAAAACCCAACACCCGGCAACGCCACCGAGCGCCAATTGGTGCGCCAAGCCATCGCCGATACTTGGGAGAAATTCTCGGCCTTTCGTTTCACAGGCTGGGATGCTTGCCGCCGTGGGCAAAAAGGCATCCGAATACTCATTGACCCAGATGCCCACCCGCATGTGGACGCACTCGGCACTTATATTGACGGCGAAGAGGACGGCATGGTGCTCAATTTCGATTGGGAGGGCTGTAACCGTGACCGCAAGGAGTGCATCACTTGGATTGCTGTCCATGAGTTCGGCCATGCGCTCGGCATTGCCCACGAGCAAAACCGGGGCGATGCGCCCCAAGCCTGCAACGAGGAGAATTCGCAGGGCACCGACGGCGACTGGCACCTGACGCCCTACGACGAGTTCTCGGTGATGAACTATTGCAACCCCAGTTGGAACAACGGCGGCGTGCTCAGTCCCGGCGACGTGGCGGGCATCCAAAAGCTGTATGGGGCCAATGATTTTGAGGACCTCGGCGGCCAATTGACGGGCGAACCCGTGGCTTGCTCCATGTACACGGGCCGGCTCGATGTGTTTTCTGTCGGTACGGACGGGGCGGCCTACCACAAATACTACGCAGATGGCACTTGGCACGACTACCAAAGCCTCGGCGGTGACTTCAAACTTGCCCCCATGCTTTTCGGCTCAGCGCTACCGCTCTCCACGGTTTCTTGGGGCAAAAACCACCTCGACGTGTATGGCCGAGGCACTGATGGGGCCATTTATCAAAAATGGTGGAACGAGGCCAAGAGCCAATGGGAAGGCTGGCACAACCTCGGCGGCCAGTTCAAAGGTGCGCCTGTTGCCGTCTGTTGGTCGCCGGGCCGGGTGGACCTCTTCGGCATCGGCATGGACGACGGCCTTTACCACAACTACTGGGACGTGAACCTCAACAACCAGAAATGGGGCGGTTGGGAACCCCTTGGCGGCAAGTTCAAGCTGGGCTATGTCTCGGTCGTGTCGCAGGGCCCCGGCAAGCTCGACATCGTGGGCATTGGCATGGACGACGGCATGTACCACAAGGCTTGGAACAACGGCTGGACGGACTGGAAACCCCTCGGCGGCAAGTTCTCGCAAGCCCCTTCTATGGTCTCGGCGGGTGACGGCTTCCTTGACGTTTTCGGCATCGGAACGGACAAGGCGCTGTACCACAAGCGCTTCGTCAATGGCAACTGGAGCAATGGCTGGGAAAAACTCGGCGGTCAAAGTGTCAATCGCCCCTCGGCAGTCAGCCTTGGCATGGAGCATTGTACGGTGCTGGTGAGAGGGCTGGATGGCGGCCTCTACGAGAACCGTTGGAACCACGAGTCCCGCCGTTTTGACGGCTTCAAGCGGGTCGGCGGGGTACTGACGGATGCGCCGTTTGCCGTAGGCGAAGGGGTGAACATCCATGTGCTCATGCGGGCACCTAAGAACGAACTGCTGCACGCTGGCTGGCGTGACCCACACCCAAACCCGACCTTGGCGAAGTTCCGTGAAAGCATGGACGTGGGGTCGGTGAAGATTCAGAAGCGGTTTTGAGGACAGCCCAAGGGCTATTCCAAAAACAAATCATCCAGCGTCAGCAAGTGCTCCACGAGGCCAGAACTGTGAATGTTCCGCACCAGGCCGAAGGTGGTGATGAGCACGAGACTGAGGCGCTTGCGGGTCTTGGTGGCCTCGGCGAAAGTCCACAGCTTTCGTTGCCAGGCCTCCGAGGTCTCCTTGTTCAGGGTGATTTCGCCGTTGTGGAATTTGATTTCAAAAACGTTGATGATATTGTCTGCACGGTCGAGCAACAGGTCAATCTGGGCGCCCCTTTTTTCCTCGGTTGCCTTTTGGTAAAACGTGGAGGAAATGGAATAGACCCCACTGATGCCCAGCGCCCGCTTGATGGAGGGGATGTGCTGGAGGCAGACGCTCTCGAAGGCATAGCCGCTCCAGGTCTTGTACTCCTGGGTTTGGCTGAGGTGCTGCCAGGTGCCAGCGCCCTCGTGTACCTTGTTCTCGATGAACTGTAGGTAAAACAGCGAGTATTGGTCGGTGAGGCGGTAGAGCATGTTCTTTTTCACCTTGCCAAAGGGGTAGTAAGCAGTGATGAAACCCGATTGTTCGAGTTCTTCCAGCACCTTGGTCGTGTTGCCGTTGTCGGGTATTTTGGCAAGCTGCACGGTCATTTGGCGGGTAAGGCCCTGTTTGCTGGTGGCCAATGCCCGGATGATGGCGATGTGTTTTTCGGCGTTTTCGAAGAGGGAGTAGAACATTAGTCGGAACTCGTCCCGCAAGAGGCCCTGGGGGGCGAAGCAAATATCGTCCACGTTCTGAACGGCGCTTTTATTGCCTTTCACTTCTTTGAGGTAGTGCGGGATGCCGCCCATTGCCAAGTAAAGTTGAACTACCTCATATTTGGTGAAATTGAAAAGCTGGCTTTTGAAATATTGCATGGTTTCGCCAAGCGTGAATGGCTTCATGAAAATACGGCGTGTAATTCGATTGTAAAGTCCACCCGTATTGTTTACCAAGTTGTCAATCATCCAGGAGGCAGCAGAGCCACAAATGACAACTACAACGTTTTGGTTGACGGCCCAACTGTTCCAAAAAAAGTCCAGCCCCGTCAAGAAGCCCGATTCATTTTTTGCAAGCCAAGGCAGCTCGTCGAAAAAAATGACCTTTTTGCCATTGGATGCATCCAATTGTTTTTTCAAAACAAAGGTCAAAATGCGGAATGCATCCAGCCAATTGTCAGCTTTTTCAATGGGGATTTCGGATTGCGCATATTTTGCCAAAGTGAAATTGAAATGGTCAAGTTGCTTTTCCACAGTGGCATTCTGCAAACCGGAAATCTCAAAAATGAAATGTGGTTGGTATTCTGTTTTTATCAAAAACGTCTTGCCCACCCGCCGTCTGCCGATGACCGCAACCATCTCGGCCTCCGGCGATTGCAGGGCTTCCAGCAGGATTTCCTTTTCTTTTTCACGGCCAATTAACGGGATGTTCATTGCTGAATTAATTTGCGTGAGCGGAAACTGTCTTTTTTTAGGTAGTTTCCGCTGCAAATTTAACCATGTTTTGAGCGGAAAGTGGTTGAAGAAATGCACTTTTCGCTCGAAGATTGAAATATTTCAAGCGGAAAGTATAATTCTTAGGGTACTTTCCGCTTGAAAAATGAAATTTGCCCAGCGGAAACTGCCTTTTTTTGGGTAGTTTCCGCTCATAGTGGCATACGTTCACTAAGACTTTCTAAGTTTAGTAAACGTACCTTCGTAAATTGCCCTTTGAATGATAATCAAATAGCACCCATGCGCCTGCTGCCCATTTTACTGTTTTTCGCCCTCACTGCCCAGGCGCAGCCGCTCCGCTATTTCACCCATTTCACCGAAAAAGACGGCCTCTCCGACAACCACGTGCAGTGCCTACTGCGGGACCAGCAAGGCTACCTCTGGGTCGGCACCACCAACGGCCTCAACCGCTACGATGGCTACACTTTCCGGCAATATTTACCCGATTCCCGGCAGGCACAACGCACCGTCAGCAACGAATCCATCAACGACATCGAGCAGGGCAAAGACGGGTTCATCTGGATAGCCACTTCCAACGGCCTCAACCGCTACGACCCCCGAACCGAGACCTTCAAGATTTGGAAAAACACGGGCCGCAACGACGGCTCGCTGCCCAACTCCTTGATTTGGAGCATTTTAATGGATAAAAACAACCACCTCTGGCTCGCCTGCGACAACCGTGACCTTTGCCGTTTTGACCCGAAAACCGAGCGGTTCACGACCTATCCGTGGAAGGATTTTTTGGATAAAAAACGGCCAGAATTTGAGCAACAAGCCTATAAAACCATTTACGGCTACCAAAAAAGGGGCGAAAATGGCCTGTGGTTCCTGACCAATTACGGCCTGTTCAGCTTCGATGTGGATGCAGAAAGTTTCGACTACCACCCCTACCCCAAGCAGTTGAGCGCCCTACAGCCCGGCCATTGTACCGATGCATTCTACATAGGTTCTTGGGACAACGACCTGCTGCACTATGCCGCCTGCAATCGGCAATGGGCGCAGGTGAAATTGCCCATTTCACCGACCTTGACCGGGGGGCGGCGGCAAGTGACCGATGTTTTCCCGATGGGCAAAAACTATTGGGTGCTGGGTCGGGAAGGGCTTTTCCTGATGGACTCGGCGACGCTGGAAATCCGGCAAGTGCAGCCCGCCACCGACAACCGCAACACGGCCCCAACGGGCAAGCTGAACAACCATTTCCTCGAAAAAAATGGGATGCTCTGGCTGGGCGGCGAGCAGGGGCTTTGGCTGTACGACCCGGCGGCGCAGCATTTTGACTATACGCCGCTGAAGTCCGAAAACACCAAGGATTTTTACAATACCTATTGCCGTTTCACCGATTCCAAGGTGGATGGCCGGCGCTACCTGCTCAATTATTACGGCAAGCAATTGCTCGTTTATGAAAAAGCTAAGTTGTTGAAAACCATCAACTTACCGGGATTGGCGGCGGCACTTTTGGAAGACAAGGATGGCAGGATTTGGGTGGGCGGCGGTGAGCAAATCTTCCAGATCGACCGGAAAACGTTTCGATTGACACCGTTTCAAATTCCAGCCGAGTACCATTCCCAACTGAAAAGCTCCGTCTTTTTCGACATCGAGCAGGACGCAGCGGGGCGGATATGGTTTGCCAACAACCGGGAGGGACTACTTGTCTGGAACCCCGAAAACGGCAACTGGTGGAAGCCCGGCGAGCGGGAGGAGTTCATCGCCAACGGCATCCGTGACCTGTTCGCAGACCACGAGCGCCAGACGGTTTGGGTTGCCACGGAAGACTATGGCCTGTTCCGTTTTGATGAAAAAACGGCCAAGTTCACCCTTTACCGTCAGGAGGAAAACAACCCAGAACACAGCCTCGGGGCCTATATCGTCAACGCCGTTTGCAAGGACGGACAGGGCCATATCTGGGCCGCTACCGACCCCGGCGGCATCTCCCGCTTTGATTATGCGGCGCCCAAAGGCAAGGAATTTATCACCCTGAACAGCGAGGACGGCCTGCCCAGCAACCAAGTGACCACGCTCCTCACCGATGCCCTTGGCAACGTCTGGGCAGGCACCACGAAGGGCCTAGCCTGGGTGGACGCCCGAAGCCTGCGGGTACGTTCCTTCAACAAAACCGATGGAATGACCACCGATTTCATTGACCTGCCGCTGTCACTGGGCGCCGATGGCGAGGTGCTGTGCGGCACGGTTTACGGCTACCAATCCTTCCACCCAGATAGCCTTTTGCGGAGCAAACAAAGTCCCGGCCTGCTGCTCACCTCCTTTCGGATTTTCGATAAAGACTATGTTGACTCGCTGAATATCAATTACTTAGAAAAAATCAACCTCTCGTGGCGGCAAAATTTCTTTTCTTTTGAATTCGCCTCCACCGATTTTTCCCAACCCAAAAAACACGAGTACGCTTACCGTTTGGTGAACTATGATGCCGACTGGATTTACGTCAAAAACCGCCATTCGGCCAGCTACACGGGCGTGCCGCCGGGCGACTATGTGCTGGAAATCAAGTCGGGGCGGGAAGGAAATTGGCAGGAACCGGGCGTGCGCCTGGGCATCCATATCGAACCGCCGTTTTGGGCGACTTGGTGGTTTCGGGCCTTTGTTTTGTGCTTGGTTGCTGCCGCAATATGGGGGCTGTACCGCTGGCGCATCGCACAGGTGAAGCGGGAGGAAGCGCTGAAAACCGAATTCAACCAGCGCATTGCCCGAACGGAGATGGCGGCGCTGCGGGCACAGATGAACCCGCATTTTGTGTTCAATTGCCTCAGCAGCATCAACCGTTTTATCCTCGTCAACCAGCCTGATGAAGCATCGGCCTACCTGACCAAGTTCAGCCGCCTCATCCGACTGATTTTGGACAATAGCCGCACCGAGACCGTACCCCTGAACAAGGAACTGGAAGCCCTTCAACTCTACGTGGAAATGGAACAAATGCGCTTCAACGACCGCTTCGAGTACCGCCTCAGCGTGGCCGACGATGTGCAGACCGAGCACCTCGAAATTCCGCCGTTGCTCATCCAGCCCTACGTTGAGAATGCCATTTGGCACGGCCTCATGCACAAAAAAGCAGCGGGGCTGCTGCAAGTTCGGGTGTTTTACGAAGGCAAAAAATTATGCATCGAAGTGGAGGATGACGGCATTGGCCGCCAACGGGCGATGGAACTGAAGAGCCGCTCCGCAACGGTGAACAAGAGCTTGGGCATGAAGGTGACGGCGGAAAGATTGGAGGTCATCAACCAATTGTACGGCACGAATGCGGAGGTGGAGACGGTGGATTTGGTGGACGTGAATGGGGAGGCGAAGGGGACGAAAGTTAAAATCAGATTCTAACAACATGAAAACCTACCTACTCGACGATGAACCCAACTGCACCGACGTACTCCAGGTGCTGCTGAAAAAATATTGCCCCGAAGTGCAGGTCATGGGCATCTTCAACGACCCGGAGCTGGCGCTGGAGGCCATCCGTCGGGAAAAACCTGCTTTGCTGTTCTTGGACATTGAGATGCCAATGCTCAACGGCTTCGAACTGCTGCGGCAATGCGAACCGCTGGATTTTAAGGTCATTTTCACCACCGCATACGACCAGTACGCTGTGAAAGCCTTCAAGTTCAACGCACTGGACTATCTGCTCAAACCCGTGGACAAGGACGAACTCGTGGCCGCCGTGGAAAAGGCCAAACTGAACGCCAGCCCCACCGCAGCGCAGCTTTCCTCGGTGCAATACCTAAAAAGCAACCCAACGCCGGAGCGCATTGCGTTGCCCGTTGGGCAGGAGTTGCTTTTGGTGGAAGTGGCTGATATTCAGTATTTTGAGTCGGAAGGGGCATATGTTTCGGTGTTTCTGAAAGACCAAAACAAGCCCGTGGTGCTGTCCAAATCGCTGCGGGAGTTTGAAGAGTTGTTGAACAATCCCAGCTTCTTTCGGGCGCATAATTCTTACCTCGTGAACCTGCGCCACATCAAAAAAATCGTGAAGGCGGACGGCGGGGAAATCGTCATGGGGAATGGGCGGTCGCTGCCAGTGGCACGGGCGAAGAAGGTGGAGTTGATGGGGTTGATATCGAAGGTGTAGGCGCCATAAAATAAAAATGGGAGCTTGTTTTGTTGTCTGAAAAAATATTTTTTACCTTCGCTTAAAACCATGTTACTATGAAGAAACTACTTTTGGACACCATCCGCATCAGGGGTGTTCGCTCTGCCAACCATTCATTTGAGAGCAAAGCTTGGCTCAACCACATCTTACTCAAGTTGGAAAAAAGCCTGAAAATCAAGGCGCACTCCCTCCGGGGCTTCGGCTGGGGCGAAGACGAGAAGGGCGGCCTGCAACTGGCATTGGCCATCTGTTCGGAGCTTTACCCGCCCGAGGTGGCCAAGCGAGTCTATCCTGTTTTTTATCAAACGTTTCTGGCTGGTATTCAGGAAGATGGGTTTGATTTGACGGTGGATTTGAGGGGGTTCAACCGGGATGTAGTTGATGTTTAGGGTTAATTTTGTTGAAAACTTCTACTTGGTGGCAACCCGGTGGACAGTTTGAATTGTTCTACCTTCGCAAAAAGTAAAGATTGCTGGACTGTTAGAATTGTTTGATTGTTGGGCGTCCAACAACATAGCAATCCCAACGATATAGCAATCCCAACAATAGAACAATGCCCAGCTTCTGCCACCTTCATTGCCACACCCAATACTCCCTCCTCGACGGCGCTTCCGACATCGGCAAGATGATGGACAAGGCTGTTCGGGACGGCCAAAAAGCCGTCGCACTCACCGACCACGGCAATATGTTCGGGGCTTTTGAATTCGTGAATGCCGCCAACAAACGGGGGCTGAAACCTATCGTCGGCTGCGAGTTTTATCTTGTTAAAGACCGCCACAAAAAGCAGTTTTTGCGCAGCAAAAACGAAGAAG
>JALOMF010000637.1 GCA_025455635.1 Saprospiraceae bacterium
TCACCCACTTCGTGGCGGGACTGGGCACCACGGGCACTTTCATGGGCACGGGTCGGGGCCTCAAAAAGTTCAACAACGACATTGAACTCATCGGCCTGCAACCCGACAACCCCATGCACGGCCTCGAAGGCTGGAAACATCTGGAGACAGCCATCGTTCCAAAGATTTATGATGCTTCTTTGGCCGACCGTTTCCTAGAAATTGACACTTTAGAGTCTTATAATATGGTGCGTTTGCTGGCTCAAACAGAGGGCCTGCTCGTCAGCCCCAGTGCCGCCGCCAACCTGCTGGGCGCTATCCAAGTTGCGGAGCAAATAGATTCAGGAATCATCGTCACCACCTTCGCCGACAATGCGGAGAAGTACTCGGAGGTGATGAACCATATTTTTGGTTGATAAAAGTTGATGGGGTTGATAAGGGTTGATTGCTCGCATTACGCAGTCCCTTATCAACCATCAGCAACCGTTATCAACCCATATCAACCAAGAAAAATGAGCAACTTAATCGTAAAACTGAGTGAAGAAACCGTCGAAGTCATTAACGCCGACGGCATCTGCGCCTTCCCCAATGAGTGCTGCGGCTTTCTTTATGGAACGGAATCGGCAAGCGGCGAGCGGCAAATCACGCTCGCCGTGCCCGTGACCAACAGCAAGGAGGGCGACCAGCGCCGCCGCTTCGAGATTTCGCCGCTGGACTACCTGCGGGCCGAGCAGTACGCCCTGCAAAACGACACGGCTCTGCTCGGCGTCTATCACTCGCACCCGAACCACCCGGCCATTGCCTCCGAGCATGATTTGGCGGTGGCTATGCCCTATTTCTCTTACGTCATCGTCTCGGTGATGCAGGGTGAAATCGCCGACCACAAAAGCTGGCGGCTACAGGACGAGGAGCGGGTGTTCGTGGAGGAAAAAGTTTACATAGTATCCGAAAGCAGTGTATTAAACCCTGCGTCGTGAGGGTTTTGTCATTGCCAAAGGCAAACTGCGACGTCACGAATTGCGTTGCAGATTGCCTGCGGCAAAGACAAACGTGACATCAACAATCAAGCAATTTCAACAATCAAACAATCAATAAAAAATGGCCAAAATTATCATCCCGACGCCTTTGCGTAAATTTACCGACAACATCAATAAAAAATGGCCAAAATTATCATCCCGACGCCTTTGCGTAAATTTACCGACAACCTCAGCAGCTTCGAGACCACGGGCACCACCGTGCAGGAAGCCATCGAGCAACTGACCCAGACCCACACGGCCCTGGAGCGCCACCTGCTCGACGACAGCAAAAACCTGCGCTCCTTCATCAAAGTCTATGTTGGCGAAGACGATATCAATTCATTGGAAAAAGGTGCGACCTCAGTTTCGCCTAATACCGTGATTAGCATCGTGCCGGCCATTGCTGGAGGCATTAATTGAATTTGAAACACAGGATTTGAGGAAATAGGAGGGCTAATTCAATCCCTCAATCCTTCAATCCTTCAATCCTTCTACCTCGCCGCCGCTGGGGTCGGCCATATTGGCATTGTGGACTTCGATACGGTGGACGACAGCAACCTCCAGCGTCAAGTGCTTTTCACCACCAACGACATCGGGAAGTCCAAGGCGGAAACCGCCAAGGAACGCCTGCTGGCGCTCAATCCGCACCTCGACATCGTGGTGTACAAGACCCGCTTCACCCGTGAGAATGCGCTCGACCTTGTCAAGGATTACGATGTGGTGGCCGATGGCACGGACAATTTCCCTACCCGCTACCTCGTCAACGACGCCTGTGTACTGGCGGGCAAGGTGAACGTTTACGCTTCCATCTTCCAGTTCGAGGGGCAGGTCTCCGTGTTCAACTACCCAATTTCTGAAACCGAGCGTGGCCCTAACTATCGGGACATGTTCCCCGAACCACCCCCTCCGGGTCTTGTGCCCAATTGCGCCGAAGGTGGCGTGCTCGGCGTCCTGCCCGGCATTATTGGCTCCATGCAGGCCAGCGAGGTCATTAAGGTGCTGACGGGTGTGGGCGAACCGCTCGTCGGGCGGCTTTTCCTTTTCGATGCGGCCAGTTTCACCACACGTATATTAAAGGTGCAAAAAAGCCCAGACACGAAAATCGAGGGCCTCATCAATTACGAGCAGTTCTGCGGCATCGTTTCGCCCGATGAAATGCGGCCCGTGAAGGAAATCACCGTACAAGACCTCTACGACTGGCAAGTGCAAGGCGCCGATTTTCAATTGATTGACGTGCGGGAGCCGCATGAGTATGCCGTGGCCAACCTCGACGGCGAGTTGATTCCGCTAGGCTCGGTCAGCGGTGCTGCCCACCGCATTGCGAAGGATAAAAAAGTGGTCGTACACTGCCGAAGCGGCGCTCGCAGCGCCAAGGCCATCCGAGAGCTGGAAGACCAGTTTGGGTTTGAGAACCTGTACAACCTGAAAGGAGGGATACTGGCCTGGGCGAAGGAGGTGGATGCGAGTGTGCCTGCGGTGTGAGGAAAGTAGTTGCCAAATTCATTTGGCAGCGCAATCAAAGCCAATTCAGTCACGGCCTCCACGGATTAGCGTGGGGGCCGTGCTGTTTTTAGGCTTAGTCTTGGCTATTATGCTTATGCATAATCCACCCGCATCTGCTCCACCTTAGCGATGATTTCCTGCACCGTTTCCTTTAGCTCCGGCGGCATGCGCAGGTACTCGGTCGGGTACTGCTCCCGCATATAGTGCATGAGGGCATACCAGATTGGCTTGAAGCGGTCTTTGAGGTGGAGTTCCTCGGCTTTTTCGGAGGTGAAGTAGGTGTAGAGGTAGGTGTATTGGGATTTGGCGAGGAGGAGGAGGAGATAGATAGCCCAGTCATCTTCATTTGAAAGGAAATTCTCGTTCGTGTTGAATTTTTCAAAAAAACTAAGACTGCCTTCGATATCGTTATTCCATAGAAGAACGCAAGCCAGGGTATGAAATGTATGCTCATCATTTAACACCTCGACTGCTTGACTTGCAAGATGAATGGCTTCAGGCAAACTTTTCTTTTGGACAAAATACATCCAAGCTAATGTGTTAAATGATTCGAAATCATCTGCTTCCATAGCTTCTTTGTAATAATTCTCAGCGATTTCGAGATTGTCTAAATGAGTATAATAAAGTTCACCTAACATTTTTGCTCCTAAGCCTTTTTCTATTTCCTTATACTTAAGAAAATAATGTTTAGCTTTTTCATAGTCTTTATATTCATCCCGATAGAGATACCCTAAATGCTTGTATGCACTTAGCTCACTTTTCTCAACAGCTTGAAGGAAATATGTTTCAGCTTTTGCGAATTCTTTCATTCTATGTTGGCACATCCGACCTAAATCCAATAAAGCACTTTGGTGTCCCAATTCAATGGCCATGAGGTAGAATTCCTCGGCTTTTACAAAATCCTTATGTTCATCACGGTATAAGTTAGCCAAATAGCCCCATGCCTTGGAATCCCCTTTTTCAATCGCTTGCCTGTAAAATCGTTCCGCCTTGGCTGGGTCTTTTAACTTGTGTTGGTAAGTCCAGCCCAATAAATGAAGGGCCTCTTTATCTCCTTTTTCATCTGCCATGAGATAGAATTCCTCGGCTTTAACAAAATCTTTATGTTCATCACGATAAAGTTCAGCCAAATAGCCCCATGCCTTGAAATCCCCTTTTTCAATCGCTTGCCTGTAAAATCGTTCTGCCTTGGCTGGGTCTTTCAATTTGTGTTGGTAAGTCCAGCCCAAAGAGCGCAGTGCGCTTTGATGGCCTTCCTCTGCAGCTTTGAGGTAGCATTC
>JALOMF010000129.1 GCA_025455635.1 Saprospiraceae bacterium
ATAATTTTGATGAATGGAAAGAGGTAGATGCCACCATTCATCCTAAAGTAATTTCTCTTGTGGCGTACAAGGAAAAGGAACAAGTATTGCAAGAGGCACAGCCTATTGCGAAAATAAAAAATAAGTGGTGGCAAATATGGCGATGAAAATGAAAGGCATAATGGTTTGTGTAATGCTGATTTTCTGTTGGCCTTCGGCTAATTGCCTCGCCCAACCCTGCCGGGAAGTCATCGGCTACTACCCAAGTTGGAAATTCTACGACCGCCAGCAACTCGTGAACCCCGCCACCATTGACTATTCCAAATACACGGCCCTCAACTATGCCTTCTTCGAGCCAAAGCCCGACGGCTCGGTAAAGCCCTTCGACCCCCGTGTGGACAAGCTGCTACTGGAAGGCGGCCCGACCACGCCATCGCTCGTCGAAAAAGCACACGAGCACGGCGTCAAAGTCTTTATCAGTATCGGCGGCTGGACGCTGTCGCAGCATTTTTCACCCATCGCCGCCCACCCGGAAAAGCGCCGCCGCTTCGCTGAGTCCTGTGCCAACATGGTGCGTAACTACGGCGTGGACGGCATTGACATTGACTGGGAGTACCCCGGCTACCGGGCACAGGGCGGCTCCCTCAACGACCGCCATTATTTCCCGCTCCTGCTCCGTGAAATCCGGGACACGTTCAACGAACTGCAATTGGCCGAAGGCCGACAGCTCTACATCACGGCGGCGTTCGGCTGCTCGCCGGAGCGCATGGCCGATATTGACTGGGAACGGGTGGAGCCTCTCCTCGACTTCGTGAACATGATGACCTACGATTTCTACGGTCGGGACTTCTCGGTGACGAACCACAACTCGCCACTCTACCCGCCCGCCAAGGGCATCAATGGCTACGACACGCACAGCACCGTACACCGGCTGCTGGACTACGGGGTGCCTGCCCACAAAATCTGCCTCGGCGTACCGTTCTATGGCCGGGCCATGAAGACCCGTGGCCCTGCTGGCCTGCACGTCGGCTCGGCAAAATCGGTGGATGCCCGCACGTTCAAGGAAGACGAGGGTTCGCCTACTTTCTATAATATACTGGCGAAGCAAGACCAGTTTTATTACCATTGGGACAGCCTTGCCCATGCGCCTTTTTTGCGGAGCAAGAGCACGAATACCTTCGTCAGCTTCGACGACGAGCGGTCGGTGGCCAGCAAGGCGCAGTACATCCTCGACCACGGGCTGGCCGGGGCCATCGTCTGGGACATCACCGGGGACTGCGTGGAGAGCCGCTTGGAGCGGGGCGTCATCGAGCGCACCCCGCTGGCCGATGCGCTGAAAGATGCGCTTTGTTTCCCGCAGGCCATTTTCGTTGAAAACAGCGAGCCAACCACCATCGAGCGGCTGCCGGTGCTGCCGCAACGGGCGACCAAGCTTCGGGCCAGAAGCAGTAGTGCCCCAAGGGTGCTCTCGCAGCCGCCCATTGCGAAGCAGGACAAAAAGAAGCGGAAGAAAAAGAAGAAAAAACGGTTGAGCGAATCGGAGAAGTATTTTGACGGAGGCTGGTGATTTTTTGCGATGAAAGAACTGTGTTTTTCTATATTTACGGCCTAGCTTTAACCATCCAAAAGCCTTGTCTATGGTTGGATTTTGGCACCTTTCCCATCAAATAGGTAGCTCTAAGGTCGCAATTTGCGGCCTTAGAGAATTAACGAACCGACATTTCATCACTAAAACTATGGGAAAATGGAACTGCAACTCATCCAGCAAAAAATCCACGAAATTAGGGGGCAAAAGGTGATGCTCGACTACGACCTTGCAGCGATGTATGAGACTGAGACGAAAGTCTTAAAACAAGCGGTCAAGCGAAACATTAATAGGTTTCCACCTGATTTTATGTTTGAACTGACCGCCGCAGAATACAATTCTTTAAGGTCACAAATTGTGACCTTAAAGCATGCAGGGCGTGGCAAACACAGCAAATACCTCCCCTTCGCATTCACCGAACAAGGCGTCGCCATGCTCTCCAGTGTACTCAATAGCGAGCGGGCCATCGAAGTGAACATCGGAATTATGCGGGCCTTCGTGGCCATCCGCCGCTATGCGCTCACCTACACCGAGCTATCCCAGCGGCTCACCGAACTTGAAATCCGTTCCGAAGACTTCGAAAAAGCATTGGTGCTGCTGTTGCAAGACAGAAAAGACAAAAAGGATTGGGAAAAACGGGAGCGGATTGGGTTCAAAAAGAAGTGATTTCATCAAAAAAGCCTAATTTTCCGCCACTTCCATCCCTACAAAAAAAGTTATTCGGGCATTTGCTTATTGCACCAAGTCACGAATCACGAATTACCAATCACGAACCATGGCAAAATACAACATCACCGTCAACGGCAAAAAGCACAAGGTCGAAGCTGACCCCGACACCCCGCTGCTTTGGGTGCTGCGCGATAACCTCGGCCTTTACGGCACGAAATACGGCTGCGGAATCGGCGAGTGCGGCACCTGCACCATCCATTACAACGGCAACGCCATGCGGGCCTGTTCCATGACGGTCGCCGACGTGGGCGAGGCTGCCATCACCACCATTGAGGGCTTGGCCGAAAACGCCAACCACCCCTTGTTGCAGGCTTGGCGGGAGCACGACGTGCCACAGTGCGGCTATTGCCAGGCCGGGCAAATCATGAGCGCCGCCGCCCTGCTCGCCAGCACCCCCAGCCCCGACGACGAGGAAATTGATGCAGCGATGTACTCGAATATCTGCCGTTGCGGGACGTACAATAAAATTAAGGCGGCCATCAAGTCCGCTGCCTCTAAGTAGCGAAGGATTGGTGAGCCTGAACGGATGAAATGCCACGTTTCCGGGCTTACCAATCCCTGCAACCCAACAATTTCAACAATCCAGCAATTTCAACAATTGAGCAATGACAACCGAACTCCAACATAGCAGGCGACAATTCCTCAAAATCACCGCCACCGTCGGCGGTGGCATGATGCTCGGCTTTTCATGGCTGAAACCTTACGGCGATACCGAAGGCGCAGAAGTCGTTACCGATTTCATTGAGCTGAATGGCTACCTGAAAATAGCGCCCGATGCCACAGGCAAGGGCAGCATCATCACCATTCTATCGCCCAACCCAGAGGTGGGGCAGAACGTGAAGACCTCCATGCCGATGATTGTGGCAGAGGAGCTTTGCGCCAATTGGAAGGACGTGGTGGTGGAACAGGCCCCGCTCAACACCGCCGTGTTCAAGCGGCAGGTGGCAGGGGGCAGCCAGTCCATCCGCCAGACTTGGGCAACGCTGCGCAATGCGGGCGCCACGGCCAAGCACCTGCTCGTAGAGGCTGCTGCGCAAGAATGGGGCGTCGCTGCTGCTGAGTGCACCGCTGCGGACAGCTTTGTGAAACACGCTAGCAGTGGCCGTTCGGCAAGCTTCGGCAGCCTTGCGGCGGCAGCCGCAAAACTCACGCCGCCCGCACCGGAGGCCGTGAAACTGAAAGACCCCTCGGAATTCACGCTCATCGGCACCAGCCAAGGCAACGTGGATATGGAAGCCATCCTCACGGGCAAACCCGTGTTTGGCCTCGACCAGAAAGTGCCGGGCATGCTTTACTCGACGGCCTTGCGGCCCCCTGCTTTTGGCCAAAAACTGAAGTCGTTCGACGACAAGGCAGCCCGTGCGGTGAAGGGTGTGGTGGACGTTTTCAAATTCGGTAGCGATAATAAAATAGCCGTGGTGGCCACCTCTACTTGGGCGGCCATGAAGGGCAAAAAAGCGCTGCAAGCCGTTTGGGAAGACGACGGCACCCTGGAAAGCACGGCTTCGCAATACGAGGCCATGCGCCAAAAGCTCGATGTGGCCGCCGAACAGCCCAAGCGCAACGACGGCGACGTGAAGACCGCATTTGCGACAGCGGACAAAGTCATCGAGCGGGTCTATGAAGCGCCGTACCTGCCGCACAACCCCATGGAGCCGGGCAATTTCTTCGCCAACGTCACAACTGACAAGGTGGAGCTTTCTGGCCCGGCGCAAGCGCCTGAGCGCTTCCGGGGCGAGGTCGCCAAGCTGCTCGGTCGGGACGAGAGCACCGTCACCATCGGCTTGACCCGCATGGGCGGCGGCTTCGGGCGGCGCTTGCGGGGCGATTTCGTGCTGGAGGCCGCCGAGATTTCGAGCATTGCAAAAGCACCCGTGCAGCATGTTTTCACCCGGGAAGACGACATGACGGCGGGCATCTATCGCCCGGCCTGCATGTACAAGTTCCGGGCGGCCATCAAGGGCGGGCAACTCGTGGGCTACCACCTAACCGGGGCTGGCCTGAACGCTGGCAACGTGGTGCGGGAAAACTTCTTCCCCGCTGGGGCCATCGAAAACTGCTTGATGGAGTCGCACGATATGCCGAGCAAGGTGACAACGGGGCCGTGGCGGGCGCCCATCACGAACTTCCTCGCCAGCGCCGAGCAGAGTTTTTTCGATGAAATAGCCGAGGCATTGGGCAAAGACCCCGTGCAGTTCCGCATCGAGCTGTTCGAGCGGGCGAAGACGAACCCCGTGGGCAAGTTCGAGTACGATGCAGAGCGGAGCATTGGGGTGATGAAACTGGCGGTGGAGAAGTCCAATTGGGGCAAGGCACCAGCGGGCATTCACCAAGGTTTCAGTGCCTATTTCTGCCACAACTCCTATGTGGCGGAGGTGGCCGAGGTGAAAATGGAGGGCCGCAAGCCCGTGGTGAAGCGGGTAGTCTGCGCCGTGGACTGCGGCATCGTCATCAACCCCGTGGCAGCCATCAACCAGTGCGAGGGCGGCGTGATTGACGGCATCGGCCATGCCATGTACGGCGATTTTACCCTTGAAAAAGGCAAGCCGCAGCAGGATAATTTCGACAAGTTCCGGCTGATACGCATGGGCGAGCAGCCCGCCGTGGAGGTGCATTTCGTGAAAAGCAATACCGACCCGACTGGCCTCGGCGAGCCGACCTTGCCGCCTGCAGGTGGGGCGGTGGCGAATGCATTTTACAAGGCAACGGGGGAAAGGGTGTACGTGCAGCCGATGGTGAAGGGGGTGAAGGGGTTGGGGTGATACCTACTTTTCCCCCATCACAATATACTGGTAATCCAACGACCTATCGTCCGATTGGATATTCGTGAAGCCCGCAGCGTCCAGCTCGTTTTCCACTTCGTATAGCTCCATACGGACGTCGGCGGTTGGGTATTTGATGGGCATCCGCTTTTTCTTGAAATCCACCACGATGACCTTTCCGCCTTTCGGCAAAACACTGAGCAGGTTCTTCAGGTACTCCACCCGGTTTTGGATATAGATATAGGTGTTCACCACCAGCACGATGTCCACTTCGCCGGGCTTGAGCTTGGGGTCGTTGGGTAGGCCGAGGCGGGTCTCGAAGCGGTCTTGGTACTCAGGCTTCAATTCCACCAGCTTGATGCTATCCATGAACTGAACGAAGCGGGGGTCAAGCTCCACGGCAATCACACGCTTGGCCTGCTGCGCCAGCCTTCTGGAGAAAAATCCCGAACCAGCACCGATGTCGGCCACGGTCTTGTTGCTAAGGTCGCCCATTTTCCCAATGACTACTTCTGGTTTTTGCCATACATCTCGCCCTGGCGGGTCGTACTGTTGGAGCAGGTTTTGTACACTGGCACTGTCCATTGCCGTGCCCGGCTGCTGCGCCGTGGTATCGGGCTTGGGTGCTTTGGTGTTGCCTTCGGCAATGGGGTCGTCGGTGCCGCAGCCAGCCAGCAGCAGCGCCAGTAAGAAGTTGAAAGTTATGCGGAAATAGTTGATTTTCATGTGAAATGGGCGCAACCCCCGTAGTTTGCAATTAAATGATTGCTGGCAAAACCTTGCCAGCTGCCTCTCCAAAACCGATGCGGATGCCGTCTTTTTCGCCCCAGCCCCGCAGCGTCACCGTGTCGCCGTCGTTGATGAACTTGCGCTCCGAGCCATCGGAGAGTTGGAGCGGCTTCGAGCCACGCCAGGTCAGTTCCAGCATCGAGCCGTAGCTGTCGGGCGTGGGGCCGCTGATGGTGCCGCTGCCGCAGAGGTCGCCGATGTTCATGTTGCAGCCGTTGACGGTGTGGTGTGCCAACTGCTGTGCCATGTTCCAGTACATGTACTTGAAATTGGAGCGGCTGACCACGGCGCTTGCGCCATTTTCGGCCCTGATTTCCACTTCCAAATGCAAGTCGAAGCTGTGTTCGCCAGTCGTTTTCAGGTAAGGCAGCGGCGTTGGGTCTTGGCTCGGCCCTGCCGTGCGGAACGGCTCCAGTGCATCCAGCATGACCACCCAAGGGCTGGCCGTGGAGGCGAAGTTTTTTGCCAAAAAAGGCCCCAGCGGCACGTACTCCCAGCTTTGGATGTCCCTCGCCGACCAGTCGTTGAAGAGCATTAGCCCGAAGATATGCTCCTCGGCGTTTTCGATGGGGATGGGCTTCCCCAAGGGGTTGGGCTTGCCCACTACGAAGGCCATTTCCAGCTCAAAATCCATCAACTTGGTCGGCCCAAAGACGGGCTGCTCGCTGCCCTGCGGCAGTGTCTGGCCATTGGGCCGGACGATGGGCGTACCCGATGCCACGATGCTCGACGCCCGGCCGTGGTAGCCCACTGGCAGGTGCTTCCAGTTGGGCAGCAGGGGGTTGTCGGGCCGAAACATGGAGCCTACGTTGGTGGCGTGTTCTAGACTGGAGTAAAAATCAGTGTAGTCGCCAACGTGCACGGGCAGCAGCAATTCCACCTTGTCCATCGGATGCAAGAAGTGCCAGGCCAGGTCCTTGGCTTCGTCGTTGCGCTCGTCGAGCAGCTCGGCCAGGCGGTCACGCAGCCGTCGAGCCACGGGCTTGCCGAGCGCCATCAAGTCGTTGAGGTAGCGGTTGCTGAAAACCTCGTTGTCCAGTTCCAACTCGTCGAGCAGGTCGAGGTAGTTGAGCATGGCAAGGTCCACCACGTTCTCACCGATAGCCGTGCAAAGCCGGGGAGTCGGGTTGCTCTTCGTCCTGAAAACGCCGAACGGTAGGTTTTGGATGGGGAAATCACTATCGGCAGGCACTTCTACCCATGATTTTCGGGTAGGGTCGTTCGCTTTTATCATTGCTTGATTGTTGGGTTTGTTGGGTTAGTTTGATTGTTGTGAGGGTTGTCGTTATCCGAGCAACAATCCCAACAATCAAGCAATCCAACAATCACTTTATTTTTCTACAACAATTTTTTTGGTCAAAACGCCGCTGCCACTGCGCAGCCTGAGCAGGTAAACCCCACTCGGCAGTGCCGTTAGGTCGAGTTGGGCAGACAGGCTACCGACTGGCACAGGTTGGTTTTTCAGCATGACACCGTTCACGGCGTACAGGCTTGCGTCCATGTTTTCAAAACTTGGTTTTGAAAAAAGCACGTTCACCACATCGCTGGCCGGGTTCGGCAACACGTTGATGGTCAGGCCATTGAGTTCGTCCACGCTGTTCACAATCCAAGTGGTGAAACTGAACGCAGCAGGTGTGGTGCCGCCGCAAATATTGAAAGCCGTTACCCGCCAGTAGTACGTGGTGTTGATGGCCAGTGGCAGCGACGGCGTGTAGTTCGTCTGCGGCACCGTGACCGTGAAGGCGATATTGTTGAAATTCAGGTCGGTGGCCACGTCCAGTTTGTAATTGGTGGCGCCGGGCACACTGTTCCAATCGAAGAGGGTCATCGGGTTTACGCTAGTCGCACCGTTTGCGGGAGCAACAAAAACGGGCGCCGCAGCAAGCGAGTTCACGATAAGGGCGAAGGTTTCGGTGACATTGTTGTTGCCATCGGCGCCAGTGATGGTCACGGTGTAGTTGCCCGGGGCCACATTGCTCAAGTTCAGCACGAGGGCTTGGTCGCTGCCCGCTGGTGCTGGGTTTTGCGGGAAGCTGAAGGTCGCACCTGTGGGCAGCCCGGTGGCAGCCAAGGTCACGCCGCCCGACTCGAAGCAATCGCCAATGTTCAGCGTGAGGCTCGGGTTGGCGGTAGGGCAGGCGGTCACGGTGGGCGGTGCGGTGAACTGTAGGTCTTCCACCGTTGTGAACGAAATCGGGGCAGTCGGCTGCGAGGAGCCGCAATCGTTTTTGGCCTCAATGGTCCAGAAATACTCGGTGCAGGGAGCCAAGCCCGCCACAGCGGCGGAGGCTTGCAGCGAGTTCCCTTGAAAAACCAGCGCAGTCATGCCGGGGTCGGTGGCTACCCTAATTATGTAGGTGTCGGCGTTATCGGACCACGACAGCACGGGCAGGGTGCTCACGCCTGTGGCACCGGGCGCTGGCGCAATCGTCGTGGGCGAGTTCGGCACACCGTTCACCGTCCATTGGATGGTAGTGCTGCCGTTGTTGCCCAGCCCGTCGGTGGCCTCCACCTCGAAGCTGTAGCTACCTGCCGTACTGGCTCCGTACACCAACACTTCTACCTGTGACCCCGGTTGGGCGGGATTTGTGGCAAATATGGCAGTTGCGCCAGCAGGTAGGTTGGCGGTGGATAGCGCAACCCCGCCGGCTTCGTCGAAGGCAGTGCCGAGCGTCACCAAGAAGATGGCATTTTCGCCCAAGCAGCTTTCGACCGAAGTGCTGGAAGGGGTCACCGAAAGGTCGTCGGGGATGGTGCTGCACAGGTCGAGGCCCCAAGCGACGAGCGTCCCGCCGTCTTGGTCTTCATCGTCATAAACCGTGAGCGTCCAAGTGCCGAAAATCGGCTCGCCGTTGAATGCGCTGAGTGCTTCGAGCGGCTGGAAACTGCCCTGAATGGCTGGCGGGGTTGTGCTGCACATCTGGTCAAAATCAGTGTAAGTGGCGGTTGCTTCATCATCAAAGCTGACTAGCACGTCGTTTTGTGAGCAATCGCCGTCAGCTGGGCTGCTGAACACCTGCACGGTCGTTCCCGAAGGGGAGGTCAATTCCACCCGGAGGTCGCCTACCCAAGTGTGCTGGATATTGAGGCCCGTCAAATTTAGGTCGTCCACTAAGCCGGAGGCGCTCACCGTGAGCGTGGAGGTGACGAATGTGCCGCCTTGTGTGGTAATGGTCTGCGGCACGTTCGCTGAGATGACAGGGGCGCAGGTCACGGTGCCGGTCGTGAAAGTAGAAGCCGTGCCGGGCCATTGGCCCAAGCCGCAGATGTTCTCGCCACGCACCCGCCAGTAGTAGGTGCTTTGTGCTGTCAGTTGCACCATGCTGGTGTAGTTGCCCGTCGTAAGGTTGGTGGCCGATTCGATGATACTGTTGAAGGCCGGGTCGGTGGCTACTTCGAGGCTGTAATTTGTATTTGGGGAAACTGCCCAACTGAAAACAGGCGTCAGACCGATGCCCGCTGCACCATCGAGCGGGAAGCTGGGGACTGGCGCTGCGGGCGTTTGCGAAGCGACAAAAAACTGTAGGTTGCTGCTGT
>JALOMF010000130.1 GCA_025455635.1 Saprospiraceae bacterium
GTGAACACGGAGTTCGACCTGCTTCCAAGCTTGCGCATCGGTGAGAACATTCAGGCTACTTACCGTTCCACTCGCTTGTTGCAAGGCGACGGCGACGGCGCTGGCTCATCTGACGACGAGAACGTAATCCTTGACGCATCCCGTATGTCGCCAATCATACCTATCTACGATGAGTTTGGTGGTTATGCAGGTACTTCTGCACCGGGCTTCAACAACCCACGAAACCCAGTCTCTACATTGGACGGCCAAAAGAACAACCGGGCATTCAACACGGGTATTTTTGGTAATGTTTACCTTGAATTCGAGCCAACAAAAGGCTTGGTATTTCGTACCAGCTACGGCGGTAGCTACAGCAGCTTCAACAGCTTCAACTACACGAGGCGTTCTTACGAAAACTCTGAGAACAACTCTTCCTTTGGCTTCAACAACAACGCTGGTTATGGCCTGACTTGGGTCTGGACAAACACTGCCAACTACAAGAAGACTTTCGGCAAGCATGGCATAGACATCTTGGTGGGTCAAGAGGCCCTCAACTTTGGCACTTTCCGCGGCATGTTCGGTTCAGGTATCAATCCATTCTCCCAGTCAGTTGACTTTGTTGGTCTATCCAACGTAGGTTCACGGGTGGTTGAGGGTGGCCACTCAAATGGTGTCAATTTCGCATCATACTTCGGTCGGGTCAACTATGATTTCAATGACAAGTACATCCTTTCTGGCGTGCTCCGTCGGGATGGTTCTTCCCGTTTCGGTGCAGAGAACCGCTACGGCGTATTCCCAGCCGTATCGGCTGCATGGCGTATTTCCTCTGAGGATTTCATGAGCGGCACCACTGATTTCATTGACGACCTGAAAATCCGTGCAGGCTACGGTATCATGGGCAACTCGAACAACGTTGACCCCAACAACCAGTTCAGCTTGTTCGGTACTACGGTAGATGCTTCAAGCTACGACATCAACGGCACAAACGGAAGCGCCGCTGCGGGCTACTACCGCACAAGGATTGGCAACCCATTGGCTAAATGGGAGAAAGCCATTACTTCCAATATCGGTATTGATGCCTTGCTGTTGGATGGCAAATGGGACATTGGCATTGAATTCTGGAAAAAAGAGACCGAAGACCTGCTATTCCAAGTGCCAGTAACGGTACAGACGGGCTATTTTGCTAGTGCGCCTTCTGTGAACATTGGTAAAATGGAAAACAAAGGGGTTGATATCACAGTGACCAATAAGGGCAAAAAAGGAGAATTGAACTATGAGTTCACTGTCAATGGCGGTTTCTTGAGCAACAAGATTGTTGAATTGGCACCAAACGTCAGGACGCTTCCAAACAACAGTGCCGAGTACAGGGGTATCATACCTGTGCTCAACCAAATCGGCCAGCCACTTTCAGCATTCTATGGCTACCAGGTAGAAGGGCTTTTCGCTGACCAGCAGGAAGTAGAAAGTGCTGCGATACAGGAAGGCGCCGCACCTGGCCGTTTCCGCTTCAAAGATATTGATGGCAACGACACCATTAACATCAATGACCGCACCGTACTTGGCAACCCAGTTCCAGATTTCACAGGTGGCCTCAACATCAAATTGGGCTACAAGAACTTTGAACTGGAAATTTACTCCTTCGCTTCTGTTGGCAACGAAATCTACAATATCTCGAGGCTGTTCACGGACTTCTACCCACTCTTCCCAGGCGCTGCCATCAGCGACCGCGTGAAGGATTCTTGGACTTTCGATAACCCAAATGGTGAAATTCCTATCTTTGAAGCTACTTCCAACTTTAGTACGAACACCCAGTCCAACTCGTTCTATGTGGAAGATGGTTCGTATTTCAGGCTACAAAACGTTACCTTGTCTTACAATATTCCAACAGACATTGTAAAGTCTTGGAAAATGGAACGTTTGAGGGTCTTTGCAAGTGTGAACAACCTGTTGACCCTTACCAAGTATAGTGGCTTGGACCCAAGCGTCGGTGGTGCAGCAGATACCAACTTCGGTATCGACCTTGGCAACTATCCAATCACACGTAGCTGGGTGTTTGGCGTAAGCGTTGGATTCTAAGAAATGGATTTTGTGGGCTTTCCCGCAAGTCTTTTCAAATCTTTATTAATTTAAATCAAAAGCAAGTCATGAAAAAATTGAATATATTCATTTTGACCTTACTGCTGGGTGTTTTTTTGGTGACAGCCTGTAAGGATGAATTCTTGGAAGTAGCACCAACTGGCTCACTTGGCGAAACTGAACTTTCGTCCAAAGCAGGCCTGGAAGGCTCCCTGATAGCGACTTATAGCGTCTTGCTTGGTCGTGGAGGATTTTACTCCGATGTGTCCAACTGGTTCTGGGGCAGCGTACTTGGTGGCGATGCCAACAAAGGCACCAATGCCGGTGACCAGTCTCAAGTGAACGAGATACAGACCTATAGCACACAGACCACCAACGGCTCGGTACTGGAAAAATACCGTTCAGCTTACGAAGGTGTTGCCCGGGCAAATGCGGTGCTGAAGCTCGTCACGCTTGCTGGTGATGGTGTTCCAGAGGCCGACAAAACCCGTATTGCAGCCGAGGCTCGTTTCCTCCGTGCAGTTTACTATTTTGAGTTGAAGAAAAACTTCAACAACGTACCTTATGTAGATGAGAAATGGGATGAAGTTACGCCTGTTGGCAATGATGCAGACCTTTGGCCACAAATAGAAAGTGACTTCCAGTTTGCTTATGACAACCTCCCAGAGGTACAAAGCGGTGCTGGCAGGGCCAATAAATGGGCAGCTGCTGCTTTCTTGGGCAAAGCCTATTTGTTCCAAAAGAAGTATTCCGAAGCAAAGTCAAAATTTGACGAAGTCATCAATGATGGCGTAAATTCTAACGGCGTTGCGTTTGACTTGAACGCTAACTATGCTGACGCATTCCGTTCAACAAACGACAACAGCAAAGAATCTGTCTTTGCCGTTCAGGCAGCTGCCAACACAGGCAGTATCAACAACGCAAACCCTGCATTGGTACTCAACTACCCACACGGTTCTGCTGGCCCAGAGCGCCCAGGTGGTTGCTGTGGTTTCTTCCAGCCAAGCTTCGAAATCGTTAACTCTTACCGTACCGATGGCAACGGCCTACCGTTGCTTGATGGCTCGTACAACAGCAGCAACAATAAAGTGAAGGACGACATGGGGCTTTCCAGCGGCGATGCTTTCACGCCAGACCAAGGCAACTTGGACCCACGCCTCGACCATTCCGTTGGCCGCAGGGGTATTCCTTACTTGGATTGGGGACCACACCCAGGCTTTGACTGGATCCGTGACCAGCCTTACGGAGGGCCATACTCTCCTAAAAAATTCATCTACTACAAATCAGGCGTAGGCTCTGAAAATGACGGTAGCTCTTGGACGCCTGGCTACTCTGCCGTTAACTACACCATGATTCGTTTTGCCGATGTTCTGTTGATGGCCGCTGAGTGCGAGGTTGAACTCAACAACCTTGACAAGGCGCTCGAATACGTGAACAGGGTTCGTACAAGGGCCAAAAACTCACCAGTATTGGATGCTAGTGGTGCTCCCGCCGCAAATTATGTCGTGAATACTTATGCAACCTTTGCCAATCAAGAACAAGCCCGTAATGCCGTCCGCTTTGAGCGCAAACTGGAGCTTTCCGGTGAAGGCCACAGGTTCTACGACCTAGTACGCTGGGGGGTAGCAGAAGCAGAACTCGATGCTTACTTGGCACACGAAAACCCAAAGCTCAATGCTCCGTTCGCAGGTGCTGACTTCAAGTCCGGCAAAAACGAATACCTGCCAATACCACAAAACGAGATTGACCTCGTAGGCTCAAGCGTTCTTAAGCAGAACCCAGGTTATTGATATTAATTACAATCTAGCGTACGGCTAGCAGCCGCACTAGATTTTGACCGCCAGCAAAGGAGCGATATGCGCTTTTGCTGGCATTTTTTTTTGGTGTGCAGCGTTGAAGCTTTTCCCACGGTTAAGTAGTTGGTTCTCCGCCTTTAGCTAGGCTGAACGCTCATACTAAATTTTGCCTTCATGAAAAACGCTCAACGCCCAACTCCAGCGGAGTACCAGCCATTTCCCAATGTGGAAAGAAGAAATTTTGCCCAAGAATTCTTGGAAGTTCCCCTCATGATAAAGGCCCTCGGACTTCCAAAACAAGGCAGCATCCTAGAGGTCGGTTGTGGCCGTGGGATTGCCCTCCCCCCAATTGATAAAATGTGCTGCCCAAGCCGTCTCGTGGGGCTTGACATTGACGAAGGTCTAACTGCACTCGCTCGCCAGCGGGCTGCCGCTCGTGGCTTGAAATGCGAAATAGTAACTGGCGACGTTCGGGCACTGCCTTTCGACGATGCTAGTTTCGACCTAGTGATTGACTTCGGCACTTGCTACCACATCGCAAAGGCCGACGTAGCCCTTCATGAGATTGCCCGTGTGCTCAAACCCGGCGGAATTTTTGTGCACGAGACTACACTGAGTCAATTGCTCTCGCACCCAATCTTGTCTTTTGGTAAAAAAATCCCGTGGGAAGAAGCGCCAGCATTGGTGCGTGGCAAATCTGCTTGGCTTTGGGCCATTCGCCAAAAACAAGGAAGCTGTTGAGCTAGAACTAACTCAAATTAGCCGATAATTTCAGCATCAAAAGTCAGTGAAATCCATGCCTACGAAGTCATCATTGAAGCGAACAATATGGTCAAAATGAGCGAACTCCTCCATCCTATGCGTCGTGGTGATGATGACGGCGTGTGCGCCCGCCCGCCGTGCCGCCTCTGCCCCCGTCAGGCTGTCCTCGAAGATGAGGCAATCGGCGGTGGATAGCCCCATTGCGGCAGCAGCCACATGGAAAATCTCGGGGTCGGGCTTGCCTTTCGTCACGCTTTTTGCATCGAAAACGCCCGTAAAATATGGTCGCAGGTCGAGCTTGTCCATGACGAAATCCACGTTCTCCGTGGGTGCGGCGGTACCAATGGCCATTGGGATGTTTGCGGCTTTTGCCCGTTCCAAAAAGCCTTGCAAACCGGGCACGAGCCGCAGTTCCGGCAGGAAAATCTCTCGATAGGCCGCTTCTTTTTCCCAAGAAATGCGGCGGCGCTCCTCCACCGTGAAGCGGTCGCCGAAAATCCGCTCCAGAATCTCCTCGTTGATGCCGTGTATTTTTTCCTTGACTTCGTCTATGGGCAAGTCCAAGCCCAGTTCCGCCAGTTTGCGCTGCCATGCCCGGTGGTGGACCATCATATTGTCCACCATCGTGCCGTCCATGTCGAAGATGTATCCTTTGTACATAAATGGATTTACGATTTTGAGATTTACGATTCACGATTGGATAACTACCTGAATTGCAATTGGTTGCAAAGAACGACCTTATGACTGACCATATTAAATGGAAATGACGGCATGACTAAAAGGCAAGCCGTCATTTCCCATCAATCGTAAATCGTCCAACCGTAAATCCCATTTACCCCTGAAAATACCAATACGCTATCAAAATCAGCACCACCACCAGCGCCGAAACAAGCTTGTCGGTCATGTTGTACGTTGCCTTTACCTCGGCCTCCTGCTCGGCGGAGACGGTACCGAGCGTCAAGCCCTGTATTTGTGCAGCGTTCGGTGCCTCAGAAGTGTAGCTCACCACCGTCATCACGAGGGCGCAGACGATGAAAATCAAGAGGCTGTAATATTGGAAGAACATATTGTTCATAATCCAGAAAAACGAGCCTTCGGGGTAGGAGAAGCCCTCGTTGAGCATCACCGGCGTATCAATGGCGAGGCGGAAAAGCCCCAGCGCAAAGCCCACTACCAGCGTGGCCAGCGCCCCTTTGGCGTTCATCCGTTTATTGAAAATCCCAAAGAAAAACACCACGAAAATGGGCGGGGCCAAGTAGCCCTGCACGCTCTGCAAATAATCGTACAAGCCTCGGCTGCCCTGAATCACGGGTATCCACAACAGGCCGATGACGACCATCACGGCTGTGGCGATGCGGCCCATGCGCACGAGCTGTGCCTCGGAGGCGTTCGGGCGGAATTTTTGGTACAAATCCATCGTGAAGAGGGTAGAGGAGGCATTGAACACCCCGGCGAGCGAACTCATCAGCGCCGCCAAGAGGCCCGCCACCACGATGCCCCGGATGCCTGCGGGCAATACTTTTGCGACCAGCAGCGGGAACACCTGCTGCGCTTGGGCGGGAATGATTTTTCCGTCAGGGCCGAGCAGTTCGCTGGCGAGTTCCGGCATTTTGCCGCTGGCGGCCAAAGCAAAGCAGATGAGGCCGGGAATGATGAAGATGAAAACGGGCAGCAGCTTGAAAAACGCCGCTGCAATCGTGCCCCGACGGGCTTCCGTCAAATTGGCCGCACCGAGCATCCGCTGCACGATGTACTGGTCGGTACACCAGTACCACAGGCCGATGATGGGGGCGCAGAACAACATGCCCAGCCAAGGATAATTGCCGTTGAAATACCATGCAATCTGCGTGTCGGTCTTCACAGGTGACCAAGTGCCCTCCATGCCCGCTGGCACGAGCGGCTTCCACAGGTTGAACATTTCGGAACCTGCAATCCGCTTCAATTCGCCCCAACCGCCCAGTGCATCAAGGCCATAGACCGTGACCAACAGCGAGCCGAGGATGAGAACGATGGTCTGGATGGCCTCCGTATAAGCCACTGCCCGCAGGCCACCTAGGATGGTGTAAAGCCCCGTCAGCACTATCATCAGGATGGAGCCGACCCAGAAACTGTTCAAGCCCATGAAATTGACTTCCGGCAACAAGACCCCGAACACGATGCCGCCAGCGAAAATGCCGACTGCCACTTTCGTGAGCACGTAGGCCACCAACGAGATGACCGACAGCACCCACCGGGAAGTCGGCGAAAACCGCTTTTCCAAAAACTCCGGCATGGTGTAGATTTTGGAGCGCATGTAGAAAGGCGCCAGCACCCAGCCCAGAATCAGTAGGCACCAGGCGTGCAGCTCGTAGTGGGCCATAGCCACGCCGTCCGTTGCGCCAGAGCCAGCCAGGCCCACGACGTGCTCCGAACCGATATTGGAAGCAAAAATGGAGGCACCGATGACGAACCAGCCGAGGTTTCGGCCCGCCAGGAAGTAATCGTCGGAAGTGTCGTTCTTCTGGCGGATGACCCACCAAGCAATGCCAAGGATGATGGCAAAATACAGGGCAATGACTACCCAATCAATGGTCGCTAGTACTGACATAGGTTGAAGTTGGTTTGTTTCGTTGAAATGTAAAGATGGTTTTTTATGCTAAAAAATGACGTTTTGGATTTACATCCCATGCTGAAACAGGTGATAATACACCTCGTTCGCATTGAGCTGGTGCTTGAAATCCCGGATATTCGTCCCCTCGTCAATCACGACGCATTCGATGCCAGCCATGTCGGCAAAATCCTCCAAGTACTCCGTCGTAAGGGCTTGGGTGTAAACGGTGTGGTGCGCCCCGCCCGCCAAAATCCAAGCGGTGGCAGCGGTTTCAAGGTTTGGCTTGGCGTCCCAAAGCACACGGGCCACGGGCAGCTTCGGCAATTCCGCCTGCGGTGCCACGGCTTCCACTTCGTTGATTATCAAGCGGAAACGGTTGCCCATGTCCACCAGCGAGGCGTTAAGGGCTGGGCCGGTGGCGCTGTCGAACACGAGCCGGACGGGGTCGGCCTTTCCCCCGATTCCCAGCGGGTGAATCTCGCAGGAGGGTCGGTGCGCCGCAATGCTGGGGCAGATTTCGAGCATGTGCGCCCCCAGCACGTACGATTTTTCAGGGGTGAAATGGTAGGTGTAGTCCTCCATGAACGAGGTGCCGCCGTCCAGCCCTTGCGCCATTGTTTTCATGCTGCGCAAGAGGGCCGCCGTTTTCCAATCACCCTCTGCCCCGAAGCCGTAGCCGTCAGCCATCAGGCGTTGCGAAGCGATGCCCGGCAACTGCTTGAACTCGCCGAGGTTCTCGAAGGTATCGGTAAATGCGCCGAAGCCGCCGCCTTCCAAGAAACTGCGCAAGGCCAGTTCGATGCGAGCCGCTTCCACGAGCGAGTCCCGTTTTTCACCGCCTGCTTTCAGCGAAGCGGTCAGGTTGTAATCGTTTTCATAAGCCTCCAAAAGCGCCTTCACCTCCCCGCTCGTTGCCGAAGGCAAATGCTTCAAAACATCGGTCGTGTCATAGCCATTCACCGAAAAGCCGAAGCGGATTTGCGCCTCCACCTTGTCGCCCTCGGTCACGGCCACTTCCCGCATATTGTCGCCGATACGGGCCACTTTCAGCGTTTGCATTTCGTGCCAGCCCATGGCCACCCGTGACCAAATGGCCAGTTTTTGCTGCACGGACGGGCTTTGCCAATGCCCCACCACGATTTTCCGCTTCTTGCGCATCCTCGATAGGAGGTGTCCGAACTCACGGTCGCCGTGCGCCGCTTGGTTCAGGTTCATGAAGTCCATGTCAATGGTTTCCCAAGGGATTTCCGCATTGTACTGCGTGTGCAGGTGGCAAAGCGGTTTGCGCAGGTTCGACAGGCCCCGGATCCACATTTTGGCGGGGGAAAACGTGTGCATCCAGACCACCACGCCGATGCAGTCCGGGTCGGCATTCGCTGCGATGCAGGTCTGGAGGATTTCGTCGGGGGTCTTCACCACGTCTTTGTATATTAGGCTCACCAAGAGTTTGGCGTCGGCGTTCAACGCTTTCACGATGGTTTCTGAGTGCTGCGCCACTTGTTTCAGCACCTCCGGTCCGTACAAATGCTGGCTTCCCGTGATGAACCAGATTTCTTTGTTCTTTACTTTATTCATTAAGTCGTTTTGTTTTTGAGTTTTAAGGTGACATCTTTTTGCCTGCTCGAATTTGCCAATTTAGCAGTATTTCAAAGGCAAAAAGGTGTCATCTTAAAACGGTCTCAGCACATGAGATGACACCTTTTTGCCATCAATATTCTGCTATAAATCAAAAGTGTGGCGGGCAAAAAGATGTCACCTCATTGTCCGTAATAGGCGTTCTTCCCGTGCTTACGTTCGTAATGTTTTTTAATCAAAGCATCTTTCAGCCTCGGCGCATTTGGGTTGATTTGCAGGGTCAAATATGCCATTCTCGCCACTTCTTCCAGTACTTTACTGTGATAAACGGCCTTGGCGGCATCCTTGCCCCAAGTGAACGGCCCGTGGTTGCCAATCAGCACCATCGGCACCTCCTCGTAGTCGAGGCCCCGCTCCCGGAAGCAGTCCGTGATTTGGATGCCCGTGTTGTGCTCGTAGTTGCCCTCGATGAGTTCGTCCCGCATTGGTTCGGCGCAGGGGATGTCGGCGGTCAGGTGGTCGGCGTGGGTC